>JACQGZ010000276.1 GCA_016199305.1 Armatimonadota bacterium
ATGGAACTGGCCGAACTGGAGCGACGCGCCGTCCTGATTCCCACCCCCGGGCAGACGGAGCAGGAGCATCTGGCCGAGATCCATCACCGTCGCGGCGCGGTGTGGGCGGTGCATCAGGATGCGCTGCGCCTGGAGCGCGACATCGCGGAGGCGGCGGCGCGACCCGGCCTGCGCGCGCGTACCAAGACCGCAGAGGCGGTTCGGCAGGCGGTGGAACTGATCATGGCCGGGTGATCGAGCAGGACCGGCGGAGAGGGCCAGGCACCGGCATGAAGGTGGAGAGTGAGAAGGTGACGTGAGGAATAGGACAGTGCCCATCTCGTTGGTGATCATGGGTGCCCTCTCAACCAATCCAGCCGACTACGGTACGATGAAGGCACACTCGTGAGGGAGCCAGAGCGCATGCGACTGAACGTCGGACGGTCGGTACAGGGAGGCGTGGGCGTGTTCGCGGCGCTGCGAAGCGCGTTCGCCCCCCTGCAGATCCGGGACTTGCGCATCTATTTGAGCGGGCAGGTCGTCTCGCTCGTGGGCACGTGGATGCAGATGACCGCGCAGTCCTGGGTGGTCTGGGAACTGAGCCACTCCGCCGCAGCGCTGGGGATCACCGGCATGCTCAGCTTCCTGCCCATCCTGTTGCTCGGGCCGCTCGCGGGCGTGATCGCCGACCGCCTGGACCGCCGCCGCATCCTGGTGGCCTCCCAGGCGACGGCGATGCTGCTGGCCTTCACGCTGGCGCTGCTTGTCCAGACCGGGATCATCCGCGTCTGGCATGTGTACATCCTGGCGGCGATCCTCGGCGTGGTGGCAGCGGTGGACGCGCCAGCCCAGATGGCGTTCATCGGCGACCTCTCCGGTGTGGCGCGGGTGCGGCAGGCCGTGGTGCTGAACTCGATGATCTTTCAGGTCAGCCGGATGATCGGGCCGGTGCTGGCCGGCCTCGTGGTCGCGCGCCTGGGGACGGCGATGGCCTTTTGGCTCAACGGGACCAGTTTCCTCGCCGCCATCGCCAGCCTGCTCATCGTGCGGGCGCATCAGGTGCGCAAGGCCTCCTCCGGCACTGCCGCAGGAGAATTTGTGGAGGGAATCCGGTTCATCCGCGGCCAGCCCCGCATCCAGGACCTGCTCGCCGTGACCGTCCTGGTGACCTTCTTCGGCATCTCGGCGATGACGGTGATGCCCGCGGTCGCCGCGGTGGCCCTGCGCGGCGGGGCCGATGTGCTCGGGCTGTTGATGGGCGCCTCCGGGGCGGGGGCCTTAGTGGGCGCGGTCCTGCTGGTGCCGCTGGCCCAGCGGATTCCCCGGGTGGGC
Organism: Armatimonadota bacterium; assembly: GCA_016199305.1. Classification (GTDB taxonomy): domain Bacteria; phylum Sysuimicrobiota; class Sysuimicrobiia; order Sysuimicrobiales; family Humicultoraceae; genus JACQGZ01. The sequence continues at coordinate 1,312 of JACQGZ010000276.1, forward strand.
CTCGTCGTGGGAGGCGCCGCCCTGTGGACCGGGCTATGGTTCATGCTGTTCTCCTTCTCGCGCACGGTCCCGCTCTCTGTGGCGGCCATGTTCTTTGGCGGCCTGGCCTTTCCCCTCATCTTCACCACCGCCAGCGGGATGACGCAGTTCCTGGCGCCGCCGGACATGCGCGCGCGCCTGATCACGACCGTGCTGATGGTGGGTTTCGGCGCCCAACCTCTCGCGGCGCTGGCGGTCGGCTACAGCGCCCAGCTCTTCGGCCCGCCGACGGCGGTGGGCATCAACGGCCTGCTGATGACCCTCGGCGCGGCGGCGCTGCTGGTCTTTAGGCCGGGCCTGCGACGTTGGGAGGTGGCGCTCCCACCCGAGGCCGGGCGGTCCGCTCCCGCGGGTCCGGGGTGGCAACCGGAAGGGGCAGAGGCATGAGAGGTGGACACGATGCCAGGCAGACTTGAGGTGAACGCAAACGGCTGGCGGCTTATCCCGGTGGACGCCGAGGAGATCGGCGCGGCCGCGACCTCGCCGGCGGGTGGGCTCCGGTCTCACGGCAACGGGGCTGATGGCGCGGCCGTTGAGGCGGAGGCGCTGGATGCGTACTCCCGCGCGGTCATCCATGCGGTGGAGACGGTGGCGCCGACGGTGGTCAGCGTCAACATGGCGCGCCCCGCCCCGGAGCGGTTGCGCCGCCGCGGCCTTCCCGAGCTGCGGGGCGCCGGCAGCGGCGTGATCGTGGCGCCAGACGGCTACATTCTCACGAACAGCCACGTCGTCGAGGCCGCGGAGCGCATCGAGGTGCGTCTCCAAGACGAGCGGCAGTTGCCCGCGCAGGTGGTCG
>JACQGZ010000281.1 GCA_016199305.1 Armatimonadota bacterium
GAGACGGGAATCTCTTTCAACCAGAGCCGGTCCAGCCAGGCGCTCCATCTGGCGGAGGCCGGCGCCTACCGCGCGCTGACGGAGCTGCGCCGCCGCATGGCCAACGACCTGGATGCCAATGTGCGCTCGGCCAATCCCCTGACGCTGCAGGGCTACTGCACGAGCAACCAGGGATGGCGGATCGTTACCACCTACGGCGGGGCGGGCTGGACGGATGACGGCGGCAACCGCCGGGCGATCTTGACCATGGGCACGGCGGGCGCGCCGATTGAGGTGCTGGATCCGGCGGGGGCGGTGCTGGGGTCGTTCTACGCCAGCATCTATGTGCGCCCGGCGGACAATCGCCCCGGCCCCTCGCCCAACGTCTGCATCAGCAGCGGCGTGGAATCGTATCAGTTCCTGTTCGACTACTTCATCGTAGCGACGGGCGTCACCCGAGAGGCTCAGCGCACGATCTGCCTGAAGAACCCCGGCAACGTGGCCAATTGCGGGGAGTGGCTGGCCAGCGCGGCCCCGGGGGCGCCCAACCCCGGGGACACGGTCTTTGACAGCGCGCCGGCCTCCCACGGCTGGATGATTCTGATCGAGAAGGCCTCCTACTCCCGCTGGGCGTTGATGTTGCTGACCAACTCGAGTGTCTGGCTGACCGCCAGCTCGTCCTTTAACGGTCCGGTGCACACCAACGACCGCTTCCAGATCTGGGGGAACCCCGCCTTCAGCTCCTCGGTCTCCCAGGTGCAGCCCACCGTCCTCTTCGGCAACGGCGGCAGCCCGGTGCTGCTGCCCGCCGACACCAACCCGCCGGAGGACGTCCCCGTCTATCAGGCCACGCGCTTGAGCCTGGGGGCGGCCTCCATCGGCGCGCCCACCAACAACAATCCCTGGTGGGCGGTGCTGGGGGACGACCCGGCGCGCTCCGGGATGCCGACCAACCAGGACATTCGACGCCGCACGACGGCGCTAGTCGACAATACGTCGTCCATCCCCACCGGCGTCTACTTCATGGACCAGTGCGGTAACCCCACCTGCGGGGGGATCTACGTGCAGGGAAATGTGGGCAATATGGTGCTGGCCATCGAGAGCGGCAAGCAGACGATCACGGTCATCCCCGGGAACCTCGGCGTGGCGCCCAAGAAGTACATTCTCGACTCCAGCACGGACACGCGGCAGTGCACGGGGCCGCCGACCTACGCCACCTGCGTCAGCATGGGCAAAGGGTTCAACGGCATGGTGTTCGTCAAGGGCGCGATCAACTACACCGCGGGCAACCCGCAGACCGGACTCTACGGGACGGTGCAGCGGGACACCCGCCTCTCCATCGCCGCGGACGGCAGGCTGGTCATCACCGACCACTTGGTCTATGAGGCCCCCCCGACGGGCGCCAACGATCCCATCCAGAACGTGCTGGGGCTATACTCCTGGTGTTCGACCCCGCCGACCTGCCCCAACCGCTACGTGGGCGTTGCCGGGGCCATGGCGCCGAACGACCTCTTCATCGACGCCTCCGTGCTCGCCCCGTGGGGCTCGTTCTATGTCATTGGCTGGAACACGCTGCCGGACAAGGGCACCCTGCACTTCCTGGGCGGGACGGTACAGGATACGTTCGGACCCTGGGGCGGGTTCGCCACCGACGCCCTGGGCAATGTCACCGGCTACACTGGATACGGGCGCGAGATGAACTTCGACGCCCGCTTCCTGACCAACAACGCGCCGCCCTACTTCCCGCTGACGACCCAGTACGCGTCGCCGCGCTATCCGCGGCTGACCCCCGACCCGCTCTACGACCGGCCGCTGTGGGAGGAGTTGACCAGCCAGTGACCGCCGTGAGACGGCCGGGATATTGCCCCCACCGGGGCGAGAGCGGTTTCTCCCTGGCGGAGGTGGCGATCTCGGTGGCCATCCTGGGGATCCTCGCCGGCCTGGCCTTCACGGGACCCAACCTGATCAACAACCGCCGCCTCGCCGGCGCCGCACGCGCCCTGGGCACCGAGGTGCGCTGGGTGATTCAGCGGGCCCAGACAGAGCGGCGCTGCTGGCGCCTCGTCCTGGATCCGGCTAACGAGGACTATGACATCGAGTATCTCTCCGGCGGCACCTGGACGGCCGGCGGCGGCTGCAGCGGGGGGATCTGGACGGCCTACACCTCCGGGCGGCCGGTGGGCAAGAGCGTGAACCTGGTCTCGACCACTTTCACCGGCGACGTGCTCACCGTCTCGCCGTTTGGGGCCGTCAACGCCGGGGTGATCACCCTGCAGAGCCCCGGCGGGGAGCAGCGGCGCGTCGACGTCAACGCGGCCGGCCGGGTCCTGTTCACCCGGTAGAAGGATCGTGGGGAGGAGGGCCGGTCTGCGTTCCTGGCGCTGCGGGGGGCGCAGGGCTTTGGGCAGGATGTGTCGAATATATCCGTGATAAACGACCGAAAGGCGGTCGCCATATGGCCTTTCTCAGACCCTCTCCGACCCTCGTAGGACTGGACATCGGCAGCGACCGGCTGAAGGTCGTGGAGCTGACCCGCACCGGGCGC
>JACQGZ010000282.1 GCA_016199305.1 Armatimonadota bacterium
CTTTCGCATGATCATCAACGGGCAGCCGGCGGAGGCCCGCGGCGCGCAGACGTTCGAGGTGCGCAACCCCGCCAACATCGATGAGGTCGTGGGGGTGGCGCCCAAGGGCGACGCGGAGGACGTGCGGGATGCCATCCGCGCGGCGACGGGGGCGTTGCAGACGTCGTGGTGGCCGCGGCTGCACGAATCGCGGCGGCGCGGGAAAGTGTTGCAGCGCTACGCCGCGCTCGTCGAGGAGCACAAGGACCGGCTGGCCCGGCTGCTTACGCGCGAGCAGGGAAAGATCTACAAGGAATCCGCCGGCGAACTGGACAGCCTGATCAACACCTTCGACTATTACGCCGGGTACGCGGGAAAGATCGCCGGCGAGGTTAAGTACGTTCGCGACGGCGATGCCGTCATCAAGGTGGAGACGCGCAAACAGCCGGTCGGGCTGTGCGCCGCCATCCTGCCCTTCAACTTTCCGGTGTCGCTCTATGCCTGGAAGGTGGCGCCGGCCCTGATCGCCGGGAATGCCGTGCTGATCAAGCCGGCCAGCACCACGCCGCTCACGGACATCGCCCTCACCGCTCTGCTGCAGGAGGCCGGGGTGCCGCCGGGGATCGCCAGCATCGTGACGGGCCCGGCCGGGGCGGTGGGAGACGAGATCCTGCGCCATCCTGCGGTGAAGCGGATCGCCTTCACGGGGTCGATCGAGGTGGGCCGGATGGTCACCCAGGCGGCCTCACCGATCCTGAAGCACGTGACGCTGGAACTGGGCGGCAGCGACCCCACGGTGGTGGCAGACGACGCCGACCTGGAGATGGCCGCCGAGACGATCGTGCGCTTCGGCCGCTTCCGCAACGCGGGCCAGTCCTGCACCTCGGTAAAGCGGGTGTATGTCTTCGCCTCGATCTATGAGGGGTTCGTGAACCTGCTGGCGCAGAAGGCCCGGGCGCTGCGGGTGGGGGACGGGCTCGCCCCGGAGACCGAGATGGGTCCCCTGAACAACGCGGCCCAGCGCAGCGACGTCGAGCGGCTGCTCGCCGACGCCCTGCAGCGCCGTGCCACCGTGGTCGCCGGGGGGCGGCGCCTCGAGGAGGGCAGCCACGCGAAGGGGTACTTCTTCCAGCCGACCGTGGTCGTCGACGTTGCCGACGACGCGGCGCTGTGGCACGAGGAGTGTTTTGGGCCGGTGTTGCCGGTGATGCCGGTCCGCGACCTCGAGGAGGCCCTCGAGCGGGCCAACAGCACACCCTTTGGATTAGGGTCCGGGCTGTGGTCGACGAGCGACCGGACGATCGAGCGGTTCATTGAGGGCATCGAGTCGGGGATCGTCTGGATCAACTACAAGCCTCTCAGCGTCCCCGAGACCCCGTTCGGGGGCGTGAAGGACAGCGGCACCGGGCGCGAACTCGGCGCGGAGGGGCTGGCCGAGTACCTGGAGACCAAGTCCATCCGCAAGTACATCGGGAAGGCCTAACGGCGCGCTATCGCAGGCCGCTGAGGCGCAGCGGGAGGATGAGAATGCTGACGCGCCTCTCGGGAGCGTCGGTGGGCGGGTAGCTGTAAGGTTTTCCGCGGTACTTCATCGAGAGGCGGTCGATGTCTCGCGCGCCGTGCTCGCGATCGAACTGATCCACGCGCCCCCTGATCTGCACATAGTGGTAGGGATTGTCGCGATCGACGATCGTCAGGGTGATCCGGGGATCGGCTTCCATATTCCGCAATTTCACCCGTCCGGCGCTCGTATTGATCAGGATGTGCTCTCCCTCGAGCAGAAACCACACCGGGGTGGCCTGCGGGCGCCCCGATGGGCTGATCGTCGCCAGGACGGCGACGTTGGGTTTGTCCAGAAAGGTCTTCATGTTGTCGGGGATCTGGTCCATCCGGTCCACCTCAGCCACGATGCTCCCAGTATAGGCCGTGGAGCCGGTGCCGCCGCAATCACGGCGCCCCGGAGAATCCCGCGAGACGTCTCGAGGATCCGCCGGGGCGCCGAGGCCCGACGGGTGCGCTGCGGCCCGCAGGCTACAGCCGGACCTGGAAGATCAGCACGACGTTCGGCGCGGATACGCTGGTCAGCACAATGCTCACCTGCGGGCCGAAATCCTCCACGCGCACGGCCACCGGGGTCATCGCGTTGACCGGGACGAGGACGGCCCTCGTCTGGATCGGCACCAGGTAGAGGATTTTCGCCTTCGCCTTGGCGCCCGCCGGAGTGGTCAGGCGGACAATCTGCCCGGGCGGGATGAAAGCCTGCGGCGCCGCGAAGGCCAGGAAGGTCCCCCGCGGTTCCCGGATCACGTAGAGGGTGTAGCAGCGGCCGGCCTGGATGACCACGGAGCCGGCGACGAGCACCGAGGCCGGACAGTAGACCTGACCCTGCGCGTAGACCTTGACCTTCTTCGGCTTGGCCGGCTTCGCGTCGGCGGGGATTCCAGCGCCCGCGACGGCGACAAGCACGGCCAGCGCACACGTGACGAGTCTGAGTCGCATGATCACACTCCCTCCACAGCAGGATGGGGCCCGAGTGCTGGTGGGGCCGAGGGCCTTACGCTAGGGTTATACCCCGC
>JACQGZ010000283.1 GCA_016199305.1 Armatimonadota bacterium
GAGCAGTGGGTCGCCGCGCAGCCGTTCGACAAGGCCGGCGACCGTCGACGCGGTCGGGTCGCGGAGCAGGCTGATCGACCCAAAGTGGAGGACCTGACACGCGGCGATGTCGGCGGACAGGTCCTCGGGCCGAAGGAGCGTGTCCGCGGTCCCGTCCTGATAGAAGGAGAAAGCGGGTTCCCCGCCCTCCAGAGCGACGAAGGCGAGCGTGGTCGGGGCGTCGGATCGTGAGAGCAACCGTCTGCCGATCCCTTCGCGCTCCAGATGGGCGAGGAGAAATCGGCCGAAGAAGTCTGTCGAGACCTTGGCGGCGAACTCGACGCGCGCCCCGAGGCGCGCTAGCCCCACGGCCACGTTGAACGGCGACCCGCCGGGGTGCATCCGGAACCCGACCGTCTGTCCGCCCTCGAGGAGCGGGGTGAAGTCGACGAGGATCTCGCCGATGGTCGTAAAGGGCGGGCTTGTCACAAGTGCCCGGCGTCTTCCTCGAACGCGCGCGCCGCCTCCGCCGTCGCGCTCACATCCGGGAGGGCGAGCAGCAGATCGGGGGGCAGCGTCGCGCATGAGGCGCCCAGGGCGGCCAGGGCCTCGACGTCCTCGGGCGTGCGGACGCTGGCCACCAGCAGGCGCACCGTCATCTGCTGCGCCCGGATGACCTCAACCATCCCACCGATGATTCCCAGGGGGTCCTGTCCCGCGTCGCGCATCCGGCCCAGGTAGACCGCGGCGTAGCGCGCACCCACGGCCTCCGCGAGCACCACCTGGCGGACCGCATAGACCGCCGTGACCGTGATTCCCACACCTTGGGCCGCGAGCCGGGCGCCGGCGCGGAACCCCTCGCGCGTCGCCGGCACCTTCACCAGGACGCGCGTCGGGTCGAGCGCATGCAGCCACTGGCCGTCGCTGATCATGGTTTCCAGCGTCGGCGCCAGGACCTGCAGGTGAATCTCTCCGGCGCCGGCCTCGACCGCGCTCGCGACCAGCGAGGGGATGTCGGCCCGGCGGAGCCCCGCGCGCCGCAGCAGCGTCGGGTTCGTCGTCACGCCGGCTACGTACCCCGTCGATAGCGCCTGCCGAATGGCCGCGGTATCGGCGCTGTCCACGTAGAGGCGCATCACCGTTCAGCCGGGGCTGCCGTGATTTCCCGGATCCGCGCCGCCGCCTCCGCCAGCGCCGCCTCGACCGTCACCCGCCCGATGATGGCCCGCCGGAGCGCGCGCCACAGCGCGTCCTCCATCGGCGGGTAGCGGGGATGGGACGGTGGGAACAGCGCGGCGGCCGTCGTCACTTCCAGCAGGCCCCACCGCCGCGCCTGGATCGAGCCGGGGGGTGATTCGGTCCGCGCCTGCGCCAGCACCGCGGGGCGTGTCGGGAGGCTGCCCAGGCGAGCCTCCAGCAGTTGACTCTCGTCGGAAGTGAGGAAGCGCAGCAGGGCGAGGGCGGCGGGGCGGTCGCGCACCGTCGTGGGGATGGCAAAGGTGTGGGCGCCGGCATAGACGTGCCGCCCGGCGGGCCCGGTGGGATAGAGCGCCACGCTGAAGCGGTCGGCCACGGCGCAGAGGGCCGGGTCGGTGTAGGTGTAAAAACCGCCGGGCCAGTCGGTCGTCATGGCCGCGCGCCCGCCGCGGAAGCACGCCGCCACCTCGTCGTAGTGCCACTCCGGCGTTTCCGGCGGAGCGGCCCCCTGTTGATACAGCTCGGCCAGCAGCCCGAGCGCCCACCGGCCGCTCTGATCCTCGAACGCGGGTTCCATCTGCGCGCTGAAGAGTCGGCCGCCGGCCATGGCCTGCAGTTCGAAAAAATGCCCGAAGAGACCGGACTCCCGCCCGGGGAAGGCAAAGCCGTAGAGGTCCGGGCCGCGGGCGAAGTGCAGGGCGATCGGGCGGAATGCCTCCCAGGTGTCGGGGACCCGCAGCGTCTGCCCCACGCGGGACGCAAACGCGGCCTGCTCCTCCGGGTGCTCCAGCAGATCGGTTCGGTAATAGAGCAACTTCGCGTCGAGGTTACGGGGGATCCCGTAGAGGAGCCCGTCGATCCGAGCGAGTTGCACGACCCGGGGGTGGAAGGCGGCCAGTTCGCCCGCCCCGAGATCGTCGTCCAGCGGGGTGAGCCACTGGCGTTGCGCCGGCGCGTACTTGGTGTGGGTGGAGATGAGGTCGAAGCGGGCGGTCCCGGCCCCGAACTCTTCCGCGATCGTGGCGTTGAGAGCGGGATGGGGGAGGCGAGCCGCGACCTCGATGTCCCACCCCGTCTGGCGCTCAAACTCCTCCAGCCGCCTGTAGAGGGGATCGTACATCGGCCCCCCGACGAGCAGCAGGCGAAGCTGCTTCGCTGCCACGATTCCGACCCCCGTTGGACCGTCCGACAGACAGGCCGACGGCCGCGCTCTAGTCTCTTTCTACGTGACCCGCGATGCTTCATTTTCGTTCTCCCGAGCGCTTTCTCACCGGCGCGCCCCGGCCGGGCCGCGGGTGGGCCGCCGGCTCGTCGGCAGGTGGCCTGACAGGAAAGGCTCCGACGGGTGGGGAATCCCAGGGGCAGATTCCAAAGGAGCAGAACCGATGTCTCACCGCGGCCCCTACGGCGTGCGCCAGCGGCTGCGCGGCGGAACCAATCCGCCGCCGGACGAGCATTCCCCGCCTCTACGTTCTCCCACCGCGGAGAACCGCCAGCTGCCAGGCCGATCACCAGGAGGTGAGAAGGGTGAAGCGATTCGCCGGGATGTCGCTCGCGCTGCTGTTAGCGGCAGCGTTGCTCTCCGTGCCCGCGGTCACGGCCGCCCCGAAGCAGTTTGAGGGCGTCACCGTGAACATGTTGACGTTTACCGGCCCGCAGATTGCCGAGCCGCTGCAGCGGCGGGGCCCCGCTTTCGGCAAGCTCACGGGGGCGAAGATCAACGTCGTCACCGTGCCATTCAGCGACCTCTACCAGAAGATCCTCACCGACATGGCGACAGGGACCAACAGTTTCCAGGCCTTCGTCTTTGCGCCGCAGTGGATGGCCGACTATGTGACCGCCGGCTACCTCGAGGACGTGACGAATCGGATCAACGCTGACAAGGCGCTGCAGTGGAACGACATCGCGCCCTTCTTCCGGGACTTCAGTGCCACCTTCGGCGGGCGCACCTACACGATCCCGCTGGACGGCGACTTCCAGATGGTCTACTATCGCAGCGACTTGCTCAAGCAGGCGGGCCTCAAGCCGCCCGCGACCTGGGCGGACTACCTCAAGATCGCGCAGACCTTCCACGGCAAGGACCTCAACGGCGACGGGAAGCCCGACTTCGGCTCCTGCATCGCCAAGAAGCGCAACGCCCAATCGTACTGGATGGTCTGGTCGGTGGCGGCGGGCTTCCTGCAGGCCAAGGGGACGAGTGAAGGGTCGTTCTTCGACCTCGACACCTTCAAGCCGCTGACGAACAATGAGGCCTTCGCCGAAGCCCTGCGGGTCTACGTCGAGACCGGCAAATACGGCCCGCCGGATGAGCTGAACTGGGACGTCGGCGACTCGCGCGGCGGTTTCACCAGCGGGCGCTGCGCCCTGTCGATTGACTGGGGCGACATCGGCACGCTGGCGATCGACCCCAAGACCTCAAAGGTCCAGGACAAGGTCGGCGCCGTCATCCTGCCCGGCACCTCGCGGGTGCTGGACCGGAAGAGTGGCACGCTCGTCGCCTGCAGCACGACGACGTGTCCCTTCGCGGTGAACGGTATCAACCACGCGCCCTTCGCCGCGTTCGGCGGGTGGTCCGGCGGGATCAACAAGGCGGCCCCCGCGAAGGTCAAGGACGCCGCCTACGCCTTCCTGTCGTACATGAGCCAGCCGGCGCAGGCGAATAAGGATGTCACCATCGGGATCACCGGCTTCAACCCGTACCGGAGCTCGCAGTTCAAGAACACCGCCCTGTGGACAAAGGCGGGCATGAGCCAGGCGGCGGCGCGCAACTACCTCGGCGCCATCCAGGCCAGCCTGCAGAGCCCGAACATGGTACTGGACCTGCGCATCCCGCAGAACCAGCGCTATCAGCAGGTCGTGCTGGACACCGCGATCGCGAAACTCCTCGCCAAGGAGATCAACATCCAGCAGGCGATGAAGGAGATCTTCGATGGCTGGGAGGCGATCACCAACGAGCTCGGCCGCGATAAGCAGCTGGCAGCCTATAAGGCGAGTCTGGGAGTGAAGCGCTAGGTCGCGGCACGCCCTCAGCGAGGCACATGCTCAAGGTCCGTCAGCGCAGCGGGACAGGGCCGGCCGGCCCTGTCCCGCTGCGCCATCGCAGTCGAGCCGGCTCTTGGTTTGAGAGCCAGACGCGCTCCCTTTTCCTCCTCCCGGCTGTGCTGATGCTGGTGTTCCTATCGATCTTCCCGTTGTTCGTGTCGCTGTACCTGTCTTTGACGAGATTCCAATTCGTTCCGGGGGGGTTCCGGCTGGCCTTCGTCGGGCTGGCGAACTACCGCAAGCTCATCGTCGGGATCGAGCGGGAGCACTTCCTCGGCGCGCTGGCCGCACTCTCCCCGGCGTTCTGGCTGGTCTTCAGCCTTGTCGCGATCGGGCTGCTCGTCTTCGTCATCCGGTCTCTCCAGATGCCCACCGCCGCCGGGCGGGGGGTCGCGGGCCGGATGGTCTTCGCGCTCGTCGGCGGGACCGTCATCTGGCTGCTGCTGCGGACCCTCACCCCGGGCGGGCGGCCCGGCAGTCTCTTCACCACCCTCATCTACGTGACCGGCGGGATCGCCGTGCAGTATTGGCTGGGGTTGATGCTGGCGTATCTGGCGTCGCAGGAGCTGGCCGGGCGCCGCTTCTTCCGCGTGGTGTTCCTGCTGCCGATGATGATCACGCCGGTCGGGATCGCCTATACCTTCCGCATCCTGTTCGACCTGGGCAAGGGACCGTTCGCCCCGGTGTGGGGGGCGTTGGGCCTGGCCGAGGTCTCCTGGGTGAACTACCCCTGGGGGGCGCGGCTCGCGGTGATGACGGGGGACATCTGGCAGTGGACGCCATTCATGTTCATCGTCCTGCTGGCCGCGCTGGAGAGTGTTCCCACGGAACTGCTGGAGGCCGCGATGGTGGACGGGGCGAGCCGCTGGCAGATGTTCTGGAAGGTCTCGTGGCCGCACATCCTCCCGGTCACCTCGACGGTCGTGCTGATCCGGCTGATTGAGGCCTTCAAGATCATCGACCTGCCCAACGTGCTGACCAACGGCGGGCCGGGGACAGCCACGGAATCGCTGACCCTGCATGCCTTCATGGCCTGGCGGACGCTGGACATCGGCGGCTCGGCGGCGGTGGCGTACATCCTCCTATTCGTCGTGACGCTGAGCGCCACGTCGTATATCAGCTTCATCCACCGCCGCGTGGCGGAGGTGGTCTGATGCAGCAGGCCGTCCCGCTGCCCCGGCTCCGAGTCGCGCGGCGTACGTCGCCGTATGCCCCCACCTGGCTCGGGGCCCTCCTGTCCTACCTTGTCCTCGCCTTCTGGGCCGTCGTGGTCTTGTTTCCGATCTTCTGGATCTTCGTTACGTCGTTCAAGCTGCCGATCCACGTCAATGACGGTCCCTTCTATCTGCCCTTCATCGACTTCTCCCCCTCCGGAGACGCCTGGCGATACATTTTTGTCGATCTGCGGAACGACACCCTGCGTCCGTACCTCAACACCGTGATCGTCGCGCTGTCCAGCTCTGTCCTGGCGTTGGCCCTCGGGACCTCGGCCGCGTACGGGATCCTCCGCTTTCCCTACCGGCCCCGTCTCGGGGTGATCCTGCTCTTCGTCGCGCTCGCCGTCCTCACCGTCGTGGCCGGCGGGCTGGGCGTCCCCTGGCAGGCCGGCGTGGCCTCGGCGGTCGTCCTGTTCCTGCTGCTGCGGAAAGAGGCGGGCGGGCGGGTCAGCCGATCCTTCGGCAACGATGACATCGCGTTCTGGATCATCTCCCAGCGCATTCTGCCGCCGGTGGCCGTCGTCATCCCGATCTATGTCATGTTTCAGCGGCTCCATCTGCTCGATACGCACCTGGCCCTGATCATCACCTACACGGCCGTCAACCTGCCGATCGTCGTCTGGCTGATGCGGGACTACTTCCGGCAGATCTCGATCGAACTGGAGGAGAGCGCGGCGATCGACGGCGCCTCGCCCTTCCGTATCTTCCTGTCGATCGTCCTGCCGCTCTCCACGCCCGGACTCGCCGCGACGTTCCTGCTGGTGTTGGTGTTTTCCTGGAACGAGTACCTGCTGGCACTCTTCCTCACGAGTGCCAACGCCCAGACGCTCCCGCTGAGTATCGCCGCCCAGAACGCCACCCGCGGGCCGCAGTGGTGGTACATGTCTGTGCTCATCCTGATCATGATCACGCCGGTGATCGCGATGGCGATCGCGCTGGAGCGCTACATCGCCCGCGGCCTGCTCGTGGGGGCGATCAAGGGGTGACCAGAGGAGGAGACGATGGCCAAGGTCGGCATTCTCACATGCTCCGACGGCCGGCGCTATGCACACGAGCCGCAGATCGAGGAGAACCGGCACTTTGAGGCGCGCCTGCGGACCGCACTGCGGGAGCAGGGCTTTGAGGTCGTGACCGGCGAGATCGTCTGGTCGAATGCCCTGGCCCGGTCGGAGGGCGAGAAGCTCAGCCGGGCCGGCGCGGACTGTACGATCTTCAATTACGCGGTCTGGGCCTTCCCGCAGTTCACCGTCCTGGCCTCGCGGTTCGCCCCCGGCCCGTTCCTGCTCTTCGGGCAGGTGAATCCCGCTAAGCCGGGGATGGTGGCCGTGCTCGCCGCGGCCGGGGCCCTCGATCAGATCGCGGTCCCGTACGTCCGCGTCTTCGGCGAGATCGAAGAGCCGTCCGTGCTGCGCCGGGTGGCCGCGTTTGTGCGCGCGGCGGCGACGGCCCGGGCGCTGCGGGGGGAAACCTACGGCCTCTTCGGCGGCCGGTCCATCGGGATCAACACCGCCGTCTCCAACACGGATCAGTGGGCGCAGCAGTTTGGCGTCGACGTCGAGCACATCGACCAGTGGGAGATCGTGCGCCGCAGTGACGCGGTGCCGGCGCCCCGCCGCCGGGCGGCGCGCGAGTGGTTGGAGCGACACGTCGCCAAGGTGCACTACGACGGCCGCCAGCTCACCCCCGAGAAACTGGAGCTGCAGATCGCCAGTTATTACGCCGTGCGCGAGGTCATCGCCGAGCGCGGGCTGGACTTCCTGGGGATCAAGGCCCAGCCCGAGCTGACGGAGCACTTCGCCACGATGGACATCACCGAGGCGTTCCTGAATGACCCCTACGACTGGGACGGGCCGCACGCCCCGATCGTTTGCGCCACCGAGGCGGATATGGATGCGGCCCTGACCATGGAGATCTTCAGGCACCTCAGCGGGACACCGGTGCTCTTCGCCGACGTGCGCCATTATTTTGCCGAGCTCGACCTGTTCGACCTGGTCAACTCGGGGCAGCACGCCACCTACTTCGCCGGGAAGAGCTTCGACCCGGAGGTCAACCTGCCCCAGGTGGAGCTGCATCCCGAGGGATTCTACTTTCCGGCGGGGGGCGCGTCGGTCTTCCACATCGCCTCTCCCGGGGAGGTGACGCTGGCCCGCCTCTCGCGCGAGGCTGGCGCGTATCGGATGCACATCGTCCGCGGCGAGTTCGTGCGCTTGGCGCCGGACAAGGAGCGCGAGCTGGTGGCGGCGGTCCAGCCGAACTGGCCGCACGCCTTCACCCGCCTCTCCTGCCGCGCGGAGACGTTCCTTCACTCCTTCCCCACCAACCACATTCACGGCGTGTACGGTGACTACGTCCCCGAGTTGCTGCAGGTCTGTCAGATCCTGGGGATCCGGCCCATCCTGCTGGAGGGCTAGCATGGCGCGCTTCGCGATCGGGCTGGACTTCGGCACCGAGTCCGCCCGGATGATCCTCGTGGACGTCGAAACGGGAGATGAAGAGAGCGAGGCCATTCACCCGTACCGCCACGGCGTGCTGGTCCGCGGGCTGCCGGATGGCACGCCCCTGCCGCCGGACTGGGCGCTGCAGCACCCGGGAGACTACCGGGAAGCGACCGAGGTCCTCCTGCGCCGGGCGACAGCGGCCGCCGGGAGCCATGCCATCGTCGGCATCGGGATCGACTTCACCTCGTGCACCATGCTGCCCGTGACCAAAGACGGAACCACCCTCTGCCTCTTGCCGGAGTACGCTGGGGAGCCGCACGCCTGGGTGAAGCTCTGGAAGCATCACGGCGCCCAGCGCCAGGCCGATCGCCTGAATGCGCTGCGACCGGCGTTTCTCGACCTCTACGGGGGCCGGACCTCATCCGAATGGCTGCACGCCAAAGCCCTGCAGATGCTGGAAGAGGCCCCTGGGGTCTTCGCGGTGGCCGATCGGATCATCGAGGCGGGCGACTGGATCGTCTGGCAGCTCACCGCCCAGGAGGTGCGGTCGATCTGTCAGGCGGGCTACAAGGCGCACTGGCAGCCCGGCGCCGGCTACCCCGCCGCTCCGTTTCTGGCTTCACTCCACCGCGACTTCCCCGCGCTGTTGGACAAGCTCGCCCCGCCGCATCCCGTGGGCCGGCGGGCGGGCGGTCTGACGGCAGCCTGGGCGGAGCGGACCGGTCTGCCGGCCGGCACCCCCGTGGCCGTGGCGCTCATCGACGCGCATGCCGCCATCCCCGGACTGGGTGTGGGGGAGCCCGGAAAGTTCGTGATGGTCATGGGAACCTCCACGGTGCACCTGCTTCTGTCAGGGCGCCAGGTTGCGATTCCCGGGATCTCCGGCGTGGTGCGGGACAGCGTCCTGCCCGGCCTGTACGCCTATGAGGCCGGTCAGGCCGCCACCGGAGACGCACTCGAGTGGTGGGTGCATACGCTGGCCTGGGCCGCGGGCGGGCGCGCGGAGGAGGTGTTGGCGCGGCTTACCCGGGAGGCGGTGGCCCTGGCGCCCGGCGCGGCCGGAGTGATCGCGCTGGACTGGTGGAACGGCAGCCGCACCCCGCTGGTGAATGCCGACCTCTCCGCCGTCGTCGCGGGGCTGACCATCGCGACGCAGCCGGCCGAGATCTTCCGGTCCATCGTCGAGGCGACCGCGTTCGGGACGCGGCAGGTGATCGAGACTCTCGAGGCGGGGGACGGGATGGAGCCGGTGACGGAATTGCGGGTCTGCGGCGGCTTGACCCGCAGCCCGCTTGTGATGCAGATCTACGCGGATGTGACCGGCCGGACGCTGCACGCCTCCTCGACGCCGCATGCGTCCGCGCGCGGGGCGGCGGTCTACGGCGCCCTGGCTGCAGGCTCCGCGGGCGGGGGATTTGATGATCCCGCCGACGCGCTGCGGCACATGGGGGTGCGAGACTTCCGCGAATTCCGCCCCGCCGGGCAGGCGCACCTTCGCTATAGTCACCTCTACAC
>JACQGZ010000278.1 GCA_016199305.1 Armatimonadota bacterium
CGAAAGTCATCGGCAGCAGGCCCCAGTTGATCAGGTTGGCGTGATGGATGCGGGCGAAGGACTTGGCCAGGACGCCCGTGACGCCCAGGTACATCGGCGCGATGGCGGCGTGCTCGCGGGAAGATCCCTGGCCGTAGTTGTCGCCGCCCACGAGCAGGCCGCCGCCCTTCGCCTTCGCCCGGGCCGCGAACTCCGGATCCATACGGTAGAAGACGAACTCGCTGAGCTTGGGGATGTTGGAGCGGTAGCGCGCGATGTCCGCCGCTGCCGGCATGATGTGGTCGGTGCTGATATCGTCTCCAACCTTGATCAGGATCTCCCCCCGCAGGGTCTCGCCCAACGGCGCCTTGACGGGGGCGGGCTGGATGTGCGGGCCTCGCTCTAAGACAAACCCGCGCGCCGTCGCCTCGTCCGGCGGCGCGATTATCATCGGGTTGTCCTGGGAGAGCGCGGTCGGCACCTCGGCGGAGGGCGCTTTCAGGTTGAGCTCTTTCGCCAGGTCGCGCGGGTCGATCAGCGCGCCCCTGAGGGCGGTCGCCGCCGCCGTCTCCGAACTGACCAGATAGACCTCATCGTCATCGATCCCGCTGCGCCCCTTGAAGTTCCGGTTGATCGCCCGCACGCTCTTCACCCCGGGGGCGGGGACGTGGCCCGAGCCGATGCAGGCGCCGCAGGTGGGTTCTGCCACGTCCACGCCGGCGCCGATCAGATCGGCCAGCAGCCCCTCGCGCGCCAGCAGATCCAGAGCGCTGCGGCTGGACGGATGGATGAAGAAGAAGACGTCGGGGTGGACGCGCCGCCCCTTCACCACGCGGGCCACCGCCTGCAGGTCGGTGTAGGAACCGTTGGTGCAGGAGCCCACCATCACCTGCTGCACCTTCGTGCCCGCCACCTGGCGCACGGGGACCACGTGGTCGGGCAGGCTGGGGAGCGCGACGAGCGGCTCGACCTGGCTCAGGTCCAGCTCCAGCGTCTCGTCATACGCCGCATCGGCGTCGGGGAGCGCCTCCCGCCAGTCGTCGAGCCGGCCCAGGCGGCGGAAGAAGTCCTTCGTGATCTCGTCGGACGGGAAGATGGCGGTGGTGGCGCCGAGCTCGTAGGCCATGTTGGTGATGGTGACGCGCTGCTGGGCGTTGAGGGTCTTGATCCCCGGGCCGGTGAACTCGAAGACCTTCCCCTTGCCGCCGCGCACGGTCAGCCGGCGGAGGAGTTCCAGGATCACATCCTTCGCCGTGGACCAGGGCTGCAGCGCCCCGGTGGTGCGCACGTTGACGACCGCCGGCATGTCGACATAGTAGGGCCCGCCCGCCATGGCGATGGCCACGTCCATCCCGCCCGCGCCGATGGCCAGCATCCCGATGCCGCCTTGATGGGGCGTGTGGCTGTCCGCCCCCAGCGCCGTCTCCCCCGGGATGGCGAAGTGCTCCAGGTGGATCTGGTGGCCGATGCCCGCCGCCGGTTTCGTGTACCAGATGCCGTATTTGCGGCAGGCGTTGGCCAGGTAGATGTGGTCCTCCATGTTCTCGGGCTTGATGTGCAGGACGTTGTGATCGGCGTACGCCACCGCGACTTTGCAGCGCACGCGCGGCAAGCCCATGGCCTCGAAGTGCATCACGGCCTGGGTGCCGGTGAGATCCTGAATCAGGGTCTGGTCGATCCCGATGCCGATCTCCTCGCCCGGGGTCATCCGCCCTTCGGCTAGGTGGCTGGTGATGATCTTGCGGGTCAGGTTCTCTCCCATACCGTCACCCCAGCGGGTTGTCCTCCGACCCCATCTTAGCATCGCCGCCGGCGGCGCCGGCGGCGCCGGCCCGCCGGGTTGATCGCGACGTGCTGGGGTCAGGCTTTCTGCTTCTGCAGCGCCGCCGCGCCGAGGGCGATCATGGCCGCGGCAAAGGCCAGCAGGACGAGGAGACGGTCCTGGATGTCGGCCAGCCCGCCCCCGCCGATCATCACCGTCCGCAGCGCGGCCAGCGCGTGGGTGAGCGGGAAGACCTGCGCTAGCGTGCGCAGCACGGGGTGGAGCGTCTCCACCGGCCAGATCAGTCCGGCCAGCAGGACCTGGGGGAGGAAGACGAGGGGGATGAACTGCACCACCTGGAGCTCGTTTCGGGCGAAGAAGGAGAGCGCGATCCCCAGGTTCACCACGCCGACGACCAGGACGCCCAGGACCAGGAGGGCCAGCCCGATCGGTCCGGCGACGCGCATGTTCAGGACCCACACGGAGTAGCCCAGGATCACCAGCGATTGGATGAGCGCGAAGAACAGGAAGCCGGAGAGGTAGCCGACGACGACCTCCAGGCGCGTGGCCGGAGAGGCGGTGAGCCGCTCGATGGTGCCCGTGGCCCGCTCGCGCAGAAACGAGACGCTGGTCAGGAGGAACGTGAAGAAGAAGGCGAAGGCCACGATGAAGGAAGGCCCGTAGTAATCGATCGTGGCCAGGCCGGGTTCCGCCAGTACCGTTGTTTCTTCGATCGTGACCGGTTGGCCCGGAGCACCGTCCCCGATGGTCTCCGCCAGTCGCTCCGCGAGAGCGGCCAGCGCTCTCCGCAGGGCCAGGCGCACGGTGTTGTCGCTCACCGGCTCGATCCCGCGGAGCAGCAGGCCGAGCAGCGCCGGCTCCCGCGCCAGCACCCGCTCCGTAAGGTCGTCGGGCACCAGCACGGCCCCCACGATCTCACCGGAGCGCACCGCCGCCTCGGCCGCATCCGCCGAGGCATACGGCTGCACAGTGATGCCCGGCTGCTTGCGGAGCACGCCGTCGATAGACATGCCCAGGTTGATGGGGCCGATGAAGGTCTCTCCCCCGCGATCGGCGTTGACGTACCCGATGTTGACGGGCTCCCGGCGCTCGGAGAGGAGGTAGCCGACCAGCGACATCACGACGATCGGCACGACCAGGATCAGGGCCAGCGTGCGGTGATCGCGGCGGAACTGCGTGAAGATGCGGCCGGCGATGGCGGCTACCCGCGCAAGACTCATCGCACGGGTCCGCCGGCGGCGGAAGGTACCGTTCCGCCGGAGCCAACGGCCCCGCCGCTGAAGGCCAAGTAGGCTTCCTCGATCGTGGCGGCGCCGACGCCGCGGCGGAGCTCTTCCGGCGTCCCGGCGGCGATGATCTGGCCCTGCTCAATCATGGCCACGCGGTGGCAGCGCTCCACTTCGTCCATGATGTGGGTGCTCAGGAGGATCGTCGCGCCCCCCTGGTGCAGCTCGTAGAAGTGATCCCACAGGCTGCGGCGGTTCCGGGGGTCGATGCCGACCGTGGGTTCATCCAGCAGGAGCAGGTCCGGTTGGTGGATGAGCGCGCAGGCCAGGTTGGTGCGTTGCCGCATCCCGCCGCTCAACTGGTGGACCGGGGCGTCGGCTTTTTCGCTCAGGGCGACGCGGTCCACGAGCGCAGCGGCCCGCCGCGTCGCGTCCGCGCGCGTCAGCCCGTACAAACGCCCGAAGAAGATCAGGTTCTCGCGGGGGGTGAGGTCCTCGTAGAGCGCCGCCGACTGGGTCATGTAGCCGATGCGGGCAGCGACCCTTCGGTCGGGCAGCCGCCGCTCCAGCACGACCACGCTCCCTGCCGTCGGCCGGAGCAGCCCGGCGATCACGCGGATGAGCGTCGTTTTGCCGGAGCCGTTCGGACCCAGGAGGCCGAGAATCTCTCCGCCGCGCACCGTGAGGTCGAGACCGTTCAGGGCGCGCACCGGCCCGAATGTGCGGACGAGACCCGAAACCAGGACGGCGTCTGCCATGGCAATCCCCTCTATAGTGCTCTTACACGCAGGAGGGTGACAAGCACCCGTAGCAGCCCATCCTAGTCCTCGATCTGAGGAGGTGAAGAAGCCCACGTCACCGTAGCACGACAACGATGCATCAGACCGGCGGGTCCCTGCAGCGGTGTCTGCTTTTCGTCGGCACGAGTGATGGTCTGTTCGTGCTCCGCTACGAGGGGGACGGCCGCGTAGAGGCCGTGGGGCGTGGCCTCGAGGGCATCGAACGGCTGCCCAGCCGGAGTGACTGGAAGTTCTTCCATCCGCCGTTCTACGCGGGGCACATCCACGGGCTGGGCGTCCATCCGCTCCGGCCCGAGCGGCTCTTCGCCGGCGTCGAGCACGGCGCGTTCATCTACAGCTACGACGGGGGGCAGACCTGGCGGGAGGCCCTGGTCGGGTACGACCTCCACCGCGTCGCGGTCGACCCCGCCGATCCCGACCGCATCCTGGCCGGCGCGGGTGAAGGGCTGTTCATCAGCGACGACGCGGCCCGGACCTGGAATCCGGTGCCCGCCCTCCGTGGGAAGTACGTGCACGCCATCGTCTTCGATCCCCATCTGGCCCTGAAGATCTACGTCTACGTCGCCGAGGAGGGAGCTCCCCTCTATAGGAGCGAGGACAGCGGGCAGACCTGGACGCAGATCGGCGGAGGCCTCCCGGCCGCCCGTCCCGCTGACAACCTGGCGGCACATCCGACCGTCGCGCATACCGTCTTCTATGGCGGTGATTCCGGCGAGCAGGCCGGCCGTCTGTTCGTCAGCAGCGACGCCGGCGATACCTGGCGCGCGCTGCCGGTCGACCTGCCCAAAATCTGGCGGCTGCGTGCCGCCGCGATACCAGAGAGGGATCCCGGCTAAGGACCCACCGCCGCCCGCACGGCGCGCAGGTTGGCGTCCGGGGTGTCGATGAGCGTCACACACCCGGCCGCGACGATCAGCCGCTGCCCGCCGGTCTGCGCCACGGCGTCGCGCACCTGAGCCGCGCACTCCTCGGGTGTGGCGGCGGCCAGCGTCCCGGTCTCATCGAGCCCCCCGGCCAGACAGCCGGAAAAGCGCTGACGGGCCTCAGCGAGGCTGGGCGGGGTCCGGCGGTCATGCCAGTTGATCGCGTCCACCGGGTAGTCGGTGACAAGGTCGAACATGATGCTCCGGCCGTGCACGTGGAGCAGACGGAACTCCGCGAGGGCCGCGGCGTCCAGCACCTGCAGGTC
>JACQGZ010000279.1 GCA_016199305.1 Armatimonadota bacterium
GGGCAGCGGCAGTCCGCCGGCGTCGCCGAGCGCCGCGCTGTGCTGCGGATCGCGATCGTATCCGGAGACGGTGAAGCCCGCGCGAACGAGGTGCCGGGCCATCGGCAGGCCCATCCGCCCCAGGCCGATAACGCCCACACGCCGGATGGGGGTTCCGCTCACTTAGGGTCCGTCGTCTCCCGCTGGTCGGATGGCGATGCAGCGGTCGGGACGGAAGGAGAGCCGCACGCGATCACCGCGCCGCATCCGCACCGACGGATGCACCCTCGCCCGCAGGGTGAGGCCGCTCACGGTGAGGCGGCAGTCCACGGATTCGCCTAGAAAGACGGCCTGTTCAACGGTGGCCTCCCAGCCCTCGCCCGCCGAAATCCCGTCTGCTACGGTGATGTCCTCGGGGCGGATCGACACCAGCACCTCCCTCCCCGGCGGCGCGTCGCCGGGGGAGATGCACAGAATCGGCCCGTAGGCGGTCTCTACCCGGCAGAGGCCGTCGGCGGCCGGACCCGCCACCTTCCCGGGGAGGAAGTTCGTCGAGCCGATGAAGTCGGCCACGAACCGGCTGGCCGGCCGCTCGTAGATCTCTCGCGGGGGACCGATCTGGATAATGCGCCCGTTGTGCATCACGGCCACGACGTTGGACATCGCCAGCGCCTCCACCTGGTCGTGGGTGACGTAGATGGTCGTGATCCGGAGGCGCCGCTGCAGTTCGCGCAGCTCCAGCCGCATCTGTTCGCGCAGCTTGGCGTCCAGGTTAGACAGCGGTTCGTCGAGCAGCAGCAGCTTGGGCTCCCGCGCCAGCGCGCGGGCGAGCGCCAGCCGCTGCTGCTGACCGCCGCTCAGATTGGTGGCCGGACGGTCCTCCAGACCCTCGAGCCGCACGGTGGCCAGCGCCTGCGACACCCGCCGCCGCATCTGGGCCTGAGAGAGGCGGGCCCGCCCCACGCGGAGGGGGAACGCCGCGTTGTCAAACACGGTCATGTGTGGCCAGATGGCGTAGGACTGAAAGACCATGCCGATGTCCCGCTGGTTGGGCGGGACGAAGACCCGGCCGCGCCCCGAGTAGACCACGCTGCCGGCCAGCCCGATTTCCCCCTGATCCGGCCGCTCCAGCCCGGCGATGCAGCGCAGCGTCGTCGTCTTCCCACACCCCGAGGGGCCCAGGAGCGTGAAAAAGCGGCCCTCCTCGACCTCGAAGCCGACATTGTCGCACGCGACGACCGGGCCGCGCTCGGTGCGGAAGACCTTCACCAGATCCTGCACCTTGACCACGGGGCTAACCCTCGTGCTGCAGGCCGTACCGCTGGCTCAGGCGACGGGAGACAACGGCCAGAACGAACAAGGCGCCGATCATCATCAGCCCCAGCGCCGCCAGCTCCTGCGGGTGGCCGGTCTGCCAGAGGTCGAAGATGTAGATGGAGAGGACCTCCGCTCCCGGCCCCCAGAGCAGGATGCTGCTCGACAGCTCTCGCATCGAGACGATGACGATGTAGATCCACCCCGCCAGCAGGCCCGGGCGGAGCAGCGGCAGGATGATGCTGACGAAGGTGCGCCACCACGAGGCCCCGCTGGTCTCGGCGGCCTCCT
Source organism: Armatimonadota bacterium (assembly GCA_016199305.1). Taxonomy (GTDB): domain Bacteria; phylum Sysuimicrobiota; class Sysuimicrobiia; order Sysuimicrobiales; family Humicultoraceae; genus JACQGZ01. Next base: position 1,585 of record JACQGZ010000279.1, read on the forward strand.
CGAGTTCCCGGTGGATCTGCACCAGCGAGGCCGAGGAGGTGCGCATCCCATAGGGCAGGTAGCGGGTGACGTAGGCGATGAGGAGGATCCAGATCGTGCCATAGATCGGAATGGGCAGGGTGAGATAGACCCAGATCAGGGCGACGCCCATCACGATCCCCGGGAAGATCAGCGGGAGGGAGGCCAGGTTGTCGAGCAACCAGCGCCCGGGCAGGCGGCTGCGCACGGTGATCCAGGCAATGACCGAGGTAGTCAGCATCACCAGCGTGGCGCTGCCCAGGGAGAGGCCGATACTGTTGACGACCGCCCGCGTCGTTTTCGGAAGTGTGAACAGGAAAGCGTAGTTGTCCAGCGTGAACAGGCGGAGGGCCGCAAGCGACGGCTTCATATAGAAGGGCAGGAAGGAGTTCCACATCAGTACGAACAGCGGCAGCGCCACCATTACCCCCAGGTAGGCGACAATGACCGCCGCGGCCGGGTAACGCCAGGGGCCGAGGTCAATGACCCGCGGCCGGAACCCTTTTCCCGTGACCGTGGCATACCGCGCCGCTTCCCGGGTGACGCGCCCGTAGAGGTAGATGCCTGTCAGCGTCAGCAGCAAGAGGTTGGTCGAATACGCTCCCGCCAGGCCGAAGTCCGAGGGGTAGCTCTTCACGGCCAGGTAGATCTTGGAGGTAAAGACATGGATGCCCGCCGGCAGCCCGATGATGGCCGGCACCTCGAAGGTCTCCAGCCCCCGCAGGAACAGCAGCAGGCACACGCCAAGAATCGTCGGGACGTTCAGCCGCAGGGTGACGCGGGCGAAGGTCTGCAGCACGTTGCTCCCGGACATGAGGGCGGCTTCCTCCAGCGCGGGATCCATCGAGCGGAAGGCCGCCGACATCATCAGGTAGACGATGGGGGACCAGTGCAGCCCCTCCACCCAGATCATCCCGCCCATGGAGTAGACGTCGAAGGGCGCCGCCGACAGCCCGAGCAGACGCATCAACCACTGGTTGACCAGGCCGATGCGGGGGCTGAGCAGGAAGATCCAGCTCAGCGTGAA
>JACQGZ010000014.1 GCA_016199305.1 Armatimonadota bacterium
CCTTCGCGGCCGGAGTCCTGGGATTCCTCTCCCCGTGCATCGTCCCCCTGATCCCGGGATACATCTCCTTGGTCTCCGGATTGTCGCTGGGGGAGATGGCCCCGCAGGAGCGGCGGCGCCATGTCGGCCGCGTGCTGACGGCGACGGCGCTGTTCGTGACGGGCTTCGCGACGATCTTCACGGCCCTGGGGGCGTCGGCCTCGCTGCTGGGCGGGTTCGTCCTGACCAACCGCCTCCTGCTCGGCCGCATCGGCGGCGTGCTGGTGATCGCCCTCGGCGTGGCGGTGCTGCTCAAGGTCCCGGCGCTCTTCCGCGAGCGGAAGTTCCAGCTCACCCGCCGCCCGCTCGGGCTGGCCGGCGCGGTGCCGGTGGGGATGGCCTTCGGGTTTGCGTGGACGCCATGTGTGGGGCCGGTGCTGGCCGCCGTCCTGACGCTGGCCGCCACAGAGCAGAACGCCGCCCGGGGCGCGCTGCTGCTTTTCACCTACGCGCTCGGCCTGGGGCTGCCATTCTTGGGGTCGGCCCTGCTGCTCACCCTGGCCTTCGGCTCCCTGGCCTGGCTGCGCCGCTACAGCCGGCCGATCACGGCGGTGAGTGGGGTGTTCCTCGTCATCATGGGGGTGGCCCTGGTGACCGATGCGCTCTTTACGCTGAACACGTGGATCCTGCGGCTGGTGCCGTTCCGGCCGGCGCTGTGAGATGATGCGCCGATTGCTCCTGATCGCCCTCCTGACCGTGACGGCCGCGACCGCCGCCGCCCCGGTCCTCCCCGCCGCGCAGGCCGCGTCGGCCAATGCCGGCCTGGTGCTGGAAGTGGTCCGGGTGCTGGACGACCAGTACGTCGACCAGGCCCTGATCGACCGGGCGCGTTTGCTCAACGCCGCGATCGAATCGATGCAGGCGGCGCTGAGCCGCGCGGGTGTCGCGACGGAGTTGCCGCGCATCCCGGCGGGGACCGCCTCCGCGGAAGCGGATCGCCTCTTCCGCGAGCGGTTCGATGCCGCTGTGGCCGTCGCGGGCCAGGTGACGCCCCAGGCGCTCGCCTACGGGGCGATCCGGGCGATGACCGGGTCGCTGAATGACTCGCACACCGGGTTTCTCACCCCCGAGGAATACCGCGAGCGCCAGGCGCGGCAGCGCCAGGCCGCGGGGTTCTCCGGCGTGGGCATGGTGGTGATGCCGAAGGAGGAGCGCTTTTACGTCTGGGAGGTTGTGCCCCGCAGCCCCGCCGAGCGGCAGGGGGTCCGGCGGTTCGACCGCATCGTCCGCATCAACGATGTGCCCACCGGGGGGCTGACCGCGGAGCAGGTGGTCTCGATGATCCGGGGGACCGCCGGGACGCCGGTGACGATCACCTTCGAACGCGCGGGCCGCCCCGGGCCGTTCCCCGTGACGATCACCCGCGCCCCGATCGTCGTCCCCTCGGTCTTTGCCGCGCGGATGGTCGAGCCGGGCATCGGGTACATCTACCTGTACGAATTCTCGAGTGGGTCGTCTCGGGACTTCCGCCGGGCGCTGCAGGGACTGTTGGGGCAGGGGCTGCGGGCGTTGATCATCGACCTGCGGAACAACAGCGGAGGCTTCCTCCACGAGTTGCGCGCGGTGATGAACACCGTCCTCCCCTCCGGGCTGCCGGTCTACCAGACCACGACGAGCCGGGGCACAGAGGTGGTGCGCACCGACCGGGCACCGGTGTTGTTCCGGCACATCCCGATGGTGGTGCTGGTGAACGAGGGCACCGCCTCGGCCTCCGAACTGCTCTCTGCGGCGGTCGTCGAGCACGGCCGCGGCATGACGGTGGGGACCAAGACCGGCGGGGCGGTCGAGGCCAGCGTCGTGATCGAACTCTCCGACGGCTCGGCCCTCAGCGTCACCATCCAACGGTTGACGACGGGCAAAGGGAAGCGTCTCGAGGGCGCCGGTCTCATCCCTGCCACCGTCATCGACCTCTCCGGGCAAGACTTCGCGAGCGGCAAGGACGCCCAGCTGCTCCGCGCGGTACAGATCGCACGGCAGCGGGCGGCCCG
>JACQGZ010000285.1 GCA_016199305.1 Armatimonadota bacterium
GTGCCCGCGGGCATCGACATCGGGGCGGTCACCCCGGAGGAGATCGCCCTCAGCATCATGGCCGAGATCATCCAGGTCCGCCGCCGCTCTGCCCCGGTCGACGCGACCCCGCCGGTGGCCGAGGGCGCCGCCGTGGCTGAGGCCACCGACCCGATCTGCGGCATGGCCGTGGAGATCGCCACCGCCAGGCACGTCGTCGACTACCGGGGAAGCCGGTTCTACTTTTGCAGCGCCCACTGCCAGCATCGCTTCCAGAGCGATCCGGCGAGGTACGTGACGGCGGGGGCCTAAATGGCGCTGCACTTCGAGGGCACGCTGACCATCGGGGCGCCGAGAGCGCGCGTCTGGGCCTTCCTGCTGGACCCCCACGCGGTGAGCCGCTGCCTTCCGGATGTGCAGAGTCTGGAGGTCCTTGAGGCGGGGAAGTTCAAAGCGGTCGTGCGCGTCGGGGTGGGATTCATCAAGGGAAACTTTGCGTTCGATGTGACGATGACGGATTTGAACGCACCCGCTCACGCCCGGCTGATGGGGCGGGGCGGCGGGCTGGGCAGCGCGGTCGACGTGCAGAGCACCGTCGACCTGGCGGAGCACGAGGGCGGGACAACCCGTCTGGACTGGAAAGCGGACGTGGTGGTCAGCGGGACGATCGCCAGCATGGGGGCCAGGGTGCTCAACAGTACCGTGGAGCGGAAGACCGGCGAACTCTTTGAGTGCCTGAAGGTTCAGTTCGAGGCATGAGTGAACACGCCGCGCGGACGACGGGCGCCCCGGTCCAGCCGTTGGGGCCGGACGAGCTCACCCAGCGGCTCCAGCGGAAGGAGGCGGAGCTCTCCGCCCTCCGGGAGATCAGCCGAGTACTCGGCGCCGCGCTCGACCTGGACAGCTCTTTGACCCTGATCACCCAGAAGACCGCGGAAGTCACGGGGATGGATTCCTGTTCCATCTATCTCCTGGATACCCAGGGGGAGTTTCTGGTCCTGCGGGCGACGACCGGCCTGGCGCCCGAGGCGATCGGGCGGGCCCGGCTGCATTGGGGCGAAGGGCTGACGGGGTGGGCCGCGCGCCACGCCACCGCGGTGGCGAGCAGTGACGCCGCGAAGGATCCACGCTTTGCCTACCTGCCCGAGACGCGGGAGTACAACTTCCGGTCGCTGGCCGCCGTGCCGCTGCAGAGCACCGGGCGGGTGCTGGGCGCGCTGAACGTCCAGACCAGGGCGGTGCACGAGTACGGCCCCGACGAACTCGCCCTCCTGAGCACGATCGCCGACCTGGCGGCGGGGGCGATCGAGAAGGCGGCCCTCTACGACAGCATGCGGCGGCAGATCAGCGAACTCTCCACGCTCGCCGAGGCGAGCAAGGCGCTGACCTCCCCGCTCTATCTGGAAGAGATGCTGGGGATCATCGCCGAGATGGCCACCCGGCTGATGCAGGCCGATCGCTGCGCCATCCTGCTGCTGGACCAGGAGGCGGGGCACCTCGTCCCCACCGCCGCCCACGGCGTGGAGGTGGGAGCGGAGGCCGACGTGCTGGCCGCGCTGGCCGCGGACGCCCTCCGCGGGGAGCGCGCCGTGGCCGCACGAGACCTGCGGGAGCGGGTCCCCGAGGCCTCGCTCCGGGCGGTGCTCGCCGTGCCGCTGACGGTGCGGGAGAAGGGGATCGGCACCTTCGTCGCCTGCCGTCAGCGCGCGCACCACTGGTCCGCGGAGGAGGTGGAGCGGTTGTCCACTCTGGCCCACCAGACCGCGCTGGCGATTGAGAACAGCACGCTGGTGGTGCGCGCCGCCCTCGTCCGGGAGATGCACCACCGGGTGAAGAACAACCTGCAGACCATCGCCATGCTCCTGCGGCTGCAGCTGCGGGGAGACCGCCCGGTCACCGGCCGCGAGGTCCTGACGGAAACCGTGAACCGGATTCTGAGCATCGCCGCCGTGCACGAGATCCTCTCGGTCCAGGGGTTCCGCATGATCGACGCGCGGCAGCTGGTCGAGCGGGTGGCGCACGCGGTCGTCGAGAACATGCGCGAGGCGCCGCTGCGGATCGCGATCGAGGTCAGCGGTGACGACCTCTACCTGCCCTCTCAACCCGCCACCTCGCTGGCCCTGGCCGTCAATGAACTGGTCCAGAACGCCCTCGAGCACGCCTTCCCCGGCCGGCGGGAAGGACGGATCGCCATCCGCCTGGGGCGGCGTGACGGGGAGTGTTTCCTGGAGGTGCAGGACGACGGCGTCGGGCTGGATCATCGTCAGGCCGGAGGCGAAGAGACCCTCGGGCTCCAGATCGTCCGTGCCCTGGCCACCGACGACCTGCACGGCTCGATCACCCTGGAGGGCCGCCAGGGCACCCACGTCACCATCACCTTCCCCCGACCCGAGACGCCGTGACCCTGCGCATCGTCATCGCCGACGACGAAGCCGTCATCCGCATGGGGTTACGAGCCATGCTGGAGGAGAAGGGCTACCAGGTCGTCGGCGAGGCGGGGGACGGCCGGCGGGTCCTGGACCTCGTGCAGAAGGTGCGTCCCGACCTGGTGTTCCTCGATATCAAGATGCCCCACCTGGGTGGGCTCGCCGTGGCGGAGCAGATGGCCGACACGCACAGGGTCCCGGTGATTCTGCTCACGGCCTATGGGGAGCGGAGCCTGATCGAGCGCGCGCAGCAGGCCGGGGTGATGGGCTATCTGATGAAGCCGCTGCGGGAGGCGGACCTGCAGCCGGCGATCGAGGTGGCCCTGGCGAGGTTCCGGGACCTGCAGTCCCTGGCCGAGGAGGTCACCGACCTCCAGAAAAGCCTGGAGACCCGGAAGCTGGTGGAGCGAGCCAAGGGAGCCTTGATGCAGCGCCTCGGGCTGTCGGAAGAGGAAGCCTATCTCCGCCTCCAGCGGGCCAGCCGCGCCTCCCGCCGTGGGATGAAGGAGATCGCCCAAGGGGTGCTGGAGGGCCGCGACGTGCCGGCGGCGGGTGAGGAGTGACCGCCACCGGGTGGTGGGTCAATTTGAATTCATCCACGACCAGACATCCCTTGGATCGCGGGGGCTTTTTGGACGATATGATTGAAGTTAAGTACGACGCAGCCTTGAAGAGCGGGGAGTTTCGGCGCATGTCGCGCGTATGCAGGTCTGTCTAACACCGCGCCGAGCGACGCGGGCCGCGAGTGAACTCACAGGCGGGACGAGGGATTGGGTTTGTGAATTCTCCCACATGTGCTGGCGTTAGGCCTGCGGCGGCCGTCAATGTTGGTTGTGTTAGACAGGTCTGCCTAGTTCTCGTTGGGCGGCCCGTCTTCAACAAGGAGGTGAATGCTGAATGCAGTGCGATGGCTAATCGCGGGCAATGTACCAAGAGTGACGCAGGTCCCTTCCGGTGAGTGTTCGCTGTTTGATGACGAAACGAGCCAGAGAGAATGACTAATGGCCGCCACTCGCGAGAGCAAGAAATGACAGACGAGTAGAGAATATCCGCTGTTCTTCAATAATGGCTTCCAACGAGCCGCAACCCGTTCACGCCGTTGTAGGCTACTGCGGATGGCACGGCAGCGAGGAAGACTACATCACCGACAATGGTCGGGCGCATCTCACAGGCGAGATTGTGAGTGACGCCGATAACTCTCGACAATTTGAAAGGAGA
>JACQGZ010000294.1 GCA_016199305.1 Armatimonadota bacterium
CAGTTCGCCGTGGGCCTGCTGCTGCTCTACCTGGTGGCCTTCCGGCTTTCCCTCCTCCCGTTGGGCGGCTACGGGAGCCTCGCCCATCTGATCCTCCCGGCGCTGACGCTGGGCATCGCCGGCGGCGGGTGGTACGCACGGGTGATGCGCTCGGCGATGGTGGAGGTCCTCAGCCAGGATTACGTCCGCACGGCGCGGGCCAAGGGGTTGCCGCCCGCGCAGGTGGTCGGCCGGCATGCGTTGAAGAACGCCGTGCTGCCGGTCGTGACGATGGTGGGGTTGGACTTCGGCACCTTCATGGGTGGTGTCGTCGTCGTGGAGTCGGTCTTCGGCTGGCCCGGGATCGGCCAGCTCGCCTGGCAGGCCATCCAAATCGTGGACATCCCCGTCATCATGGGCGTGGTGATCTTCTCCGCGCTGGCCATCGTCACGGGCAACCTGCTGGCCGATATCACCTATCCGTTGCTCGATCCGAAGATCCGGTATCAGTGAGTGGGGACGTCCCGCAGAGGGACCGAAGGAGGGATGGGAAGCGATGAGACGGTTGATTGGCATGCTGCTCGCTGTGGTGCTCTTGCTGCCGGCCGCGGCGCTGAGCCAGGGGGGCAAGGGGCCGGTCGTCGTCGCGTTCAAGGACGACATCAGCACGCTCGACCCGGCCATCGGCTACGACTGGCAGAACTGGTCGATCATCAAGTCCCTGTTCGACGGCCTGATGGATTACGAGCCGGGGACGACCAACCTGGTTCCCCATCTCGCGGAATCGTACACGATCTCCTCCGATGGGCGCACCTACACCTTCAAGCTCCGCAAAGGGGTGAAGTTCACCAACGGGCGCGAGGTGGTGGCGGCCGACGTGAAGTACTCGCTGGAGCGGACCCTCAACCCCAAGACGCAGAGCCCCGGCGCGGGATTCTTCGGCGGCATCCGAGGCGTGAAGGCGTTCCAGGACGGCAAGGCCACCGAGGTGACGGGCATCAAGGTGCCTGATCCGCTGACGGTCCAGATCACGCTGGACGAGGCCAACGCCGCGTTCCTGCACACGATGGCCATTAACTTCTCCCACGTCGTCCCCAAGGAGGAGGTGGCGAAGGCCGGCGCCGACTTCGGCCACAAACCCGTGGGGACGGGGGCCTTTCGGCTGAAGGAGTGGGTGCTCGGGCAGCGCGTCGTCCTCGAGCGCAACCCGGACTACTTCCTCAAGGACCGGCCCCGCGCCGCGGAGATCGTCATCCAGGTCGGGGTGGAGCCGAGCGTGGCCCTCCTGCGCTTCCAGCGCGGCGAGGTGGACATCCTGGGCGACGGGATTCCGCCGGCCCGGTTCGTCCAGGTCCTCCAGGACCCGACCCTGAAGACGCTCGTGGTGACGGGCGAGCAGCTGCACACCGGGTACGTGACGATCAACACGCTGGTGAAGCCCTTCACCGACGTGCGCGTGCGCCGGGCGCTGAACATGGCCATCGACAAGGCCAAGATCGTCCGGATCATCAACAACCGCGCCACCCCCGCCAGCCAGGTCCTGCCGCCCCGCATGCCCGGCTACGACCGGGCGTACAAGGGCTATGCCTACGACCCGGCGGCGGCCCGGAAGCTGCTGGCGGAGGCCGGCTATCGCAACGGGTTCTCCACGGTGCTCTATGCCAACAACACCGACCCCAACCCGCGCATCGCGCAGGCGATTCAGGCGGACCTGCGCAAGATCGGGGTCCGGGTCGAATTGAAGACGCTGGCGCAGAGTACGGTCATCGAGGCGGGCGGCACGAAGGGCAAGGCGCCGCTGATCTGGTCGGGCGGCATGGCGTGGATCGCCGACTACCCCGACCCGAACAACTTCTACTGGCCGATCCTCTCCTGCTCGGCCCGCGGGCCGGGGAGCTGGAACTGGCCGTGGTACTGCAACCAGAAGGCGGAGAAGATGGCGCAGGCCGCGGATGCTCTCGTCCGCCCGGAGCAGGCGGCCGCCCGCGCGGAGCGCTATCAGGCGATGTACCGGCTGGTCATGGCGGACGCGCCGTGGGTCCCCGTCTTCAACGAGCGGCGCTACACCATGCGCTCGGCCCGTCTCAGCGGTCCGGTGGCCATCTTCGTCGACCCCATCCACATCCCGGTGCACTACGACGAGGTGGGGGTGAAGTAGTGAAGGTCCAGTCCATCCACGCCGCCCGGCATCACTTCGGCTGGGACAACGCGAACCCGCCCGTCCTCACCGTCGCGGCGGGCGACGAGGTGGAGTTCGAGATCGTGGACGCGTCGGGGGGCCAGCTCGATGCCTCCTCGACTCCGGAGGACGTCGGCCGGCTGGACTTCGCCCGTGTCAATCCGGTGACGGGCCCTGTCTTCATCGACGGGGCCCGCCCCGGGGATGCGCTGGTGGTGGACATCCTCGACGCCGCTCCCAGCGGGTGGGGCTGGACGGCCCTCGTGCCGGGCTTCGGCCTGCTGGCGGAGGAGTTTCCCACCCCCGCGATCCACATCTCCCGCTACACCGTCGCGGGGGTGGAG
>JACQGZ010000284.1 GCA_016199305.1 Armatimonadota bacterium
GGAAGATCTCGGCGTAGCCGCCGAGCGCCGCCACGCCCTCCTGGATGCGCGCGCCGCCGGAATCGTTGAGCCCGATCAGCGGCAGGCCGTTGGTGAGGGCCAGGTCCATGATCTTGACGATCTTCTGGGCGTGCGCCTCCCCCAGCGAGCCGCCCAGGACGGTGAAATCCTGGGAGAAGACCGCGACCAGGCGTCCGTCGATGGCGCCGTGGCCGGTCACGACGCCGTCCGCCGGAGCGGCCGCGCGGTCGAGGCCGAAGTCCCGGCCGCGGGGGGTGACGAAGCGGTCGAATTCGACGAAGGAGCCGGGATCGAGGAGGAGGTCGAGGCGCTCGCGCGCGGTCAGTTTGCCGGCGTCATGCTGCCGGCGGACGCGCTCGGCCCCGCCCATGGCCGCGACCTGCTCGGCGCGGCGGCGGAGGTCGTCCAGCCGGTCCACCGACGAGGCGCCTCCGGCGACTCAGGCCTGAACGGCGGTGTCGCGGGCCAGGGGGACGCGAGGACGGATAGAGATAATGGCGTGCTTGAAGACGAGTTCCTCGGCGCCGCCCGCCTCGACCAGCAGGCTGTAGGTGCCGAAGTCGCGGACCACCGCCTCGGGGATCTCGTAGCCGTCGCGGCAGCGGATGTGCACCGTCACCCCGCTCTGAATCAGGCGGCGGTAGAAGTCATCCTCCTGAGATCCGCGCGGCGTCGGCCGGTTCCCCTCGGCGCGGTACGGCTCTTCCCGTGTGGACATGGCGGCACCTCCCTCGATTTCCGGACGGATCTCTTCGACGCCGGCGATGGTATCGGGCGACGCCGCCGCCGCGGCCGGATCGGCGGAGTGATCGGGCGGCGGCGCCATGTCGCCGGGGGCCTCGGGTTCGACGGCGACCTCCGGTTCCGCCACGGGCTCCGCCTCGACGATGCCGCCATCGGGGTGAGAGCCATCGGCGTCGCCCGCCGGCCCCTCCCCCGTCTCACCGTCAGGCGGCATCCGAGGCTCGGGCTCTCGCGGCACTCGGATGAGGCGCCGGTAGTGCGCCCGCATCGCCTCCAGCTGACTGCGGCGGTCGCGCGCCCGGGCCGGGACCTCCTCCTCGATCACCTGCGCGAGCGCCCGGAGGGTCGCCCGCACCACCGCTTCGGGCTCGCTCAGATGCACGGGCTCGCTGCCCACCTGCACCGGGGCCGCATCGGGAGCGCCCCGCGGGCCGGCCGCCGTCACCGCCACGAGCGCCACCTGCGCGCCGGCGAAGGGGACGACGGTGACGGATTCCAACGCGGCCTTCCACCCCGCCTCCTCGACGGCCGTACGCATCGCCTCCAGGGCGGCCTGGGCCACGGTGCGCAGGCGGAAGGCCGCGCCGGCCGACGCGCGGGCCACGCCGATCGCCGACTTCGTCGCGCCGTCGCGCTCGTAGCGCAGCTCCACCAGGACGCGGGTGGCGTCCTCTGTCAGGGTCTCCTCGATCCGGAAGACGCGGACATGCGCGGGGCCCGGCCGTCCGGGCTCGGGACGAAGGTGGGCGATCTGCAGCCGCCACCCCTCCAGGTGCAGCCCGTACCGGCTCATCAGCGCGGCGGAGGCCTGGCGCCGCAGCGCCCCGTCATCGCGTTCGCTCTCGGTCGTCAGGAAGACGCGGTCGATCTGCCCGTCCTCGTTGGCGACCACGCGCGCCGAGGCGATGCCCTCGAGGCGCTTGAGGAACTCCTCGATCTCCTCCGCGAAGACTTCTCTCATCGTCGTGGCTCGTCTATCGGCTTCTGCGCGCCGCAGGGCACTCCTGCCCCCGCCGCTCAGAAGGTGGGCGTCTGCGTCGGGCGCGGGATCGGCATGTCAATGATCACGCCTTCGCCGCCCAGCGCCTGCCGGTGCTGACCCTCGATGAGGATCCGCACCTTAGAGGCGGCCGGAAATTGTGTTCCCGTATAGACGATCTGCCAGACCCGGCCCTGCATGCTGGAGGACCCGCCGCCGCGCTCCACCTCTGCCGTGAAGTCCACCGCCGCCACGCCCCCGCCCACGACGATCCCGCGCAGCCCTGTCCCCGCCGGGATCTCGCTGGACAGCCCCACCGCCCGCTCCTCGGCCGTCGGCCCGGCCAGCAGGGCCCGATAGGCCTCCCGCAGCCGGCTCTCGGTGCTGCGGGCGCGGACGGTGCGCACCACCGGCGCCAGGGTGCTCTCCTGATCCGCCCCGCGGGTGAAGTAGATGGTCACGTCGACGGGGATGGGACGGATGAAGAACCACCAGACCAGGGGCGGGAGGAGGATGATCAGCGCGGCCGCCAGCGCGCGCCTCACGACCGGCGCTCCCCGATGAGGGCCAGGAAGACGGCCTCATCCATCCTTGAAATCCCTCGTTTTGCGGCCTGCGCCGCCTTCGAGCCGGGCTGCTCTCCCACGACCACGTCGGTGGTCCTGGCGGTGACGCTGCTGGCGACGCTCCCCCCCCGGGCCCTGACGCGCGCCTCCGCCTCGCCGCGGGTGAACCGTGCCAGCGTGCCGGTAAACACGAACTGGCGGCCGGCCAGCGGTCCGCCGCGCGGCGCGTCCGGGGGCACAGGCCGTACGCCGGCCCGGAGGAGTTTCTCCACCAGGGCGCAGTTGGCGGGCTCCTGGAAGTAGGTGACGACGCTCTCGGCGATGGTGGGACCGATCCCCGGCACGTCGCGCACCGCCTCGAAGGAGGCTTTCACCAGGCTGCGGATCTCGCCGAAGTGCGCTGCCAGGGTCTCGGCGACGGTGGCGCCGACGTGGCGGATCCCCAGAGCATAGAGGAACCGGGCCAACGTCGTCTGCTTGCTCTTCGCGATCTCGTCGAGCAGGTTCTGCGCGGACTTCTCCGCCATGCGCTCCAGCGTGAGGAGGTCCTCCCTGCGCAGCGCGTAGAGGTCCGCCGGATCGGCGATCAGCCGCGCCTCCAGCAGCCGTGCCATGGTCTTCCAGCCGAGCCCTTCGATGTTCATCGCGTCCCGCGAGGCAAAGTGGATGAGGCCCTGCATCACCTGGGCCGGGCAGGCCGGGTTGGGGCAGCGCGTCGCCGCCTCCCCCTCCGCCCGCACCACCGCCGTGCCGCACTCGGGGCACGTGGCGGGCATCTTGAAGGGGCGCTCCGCCCCGGTGCGGCGCTCGGAGAGGACGCGCACCACCTCGGGAATGACCTCGCCCGCCCGCTGCACCACCACCCAGTCGCCGACGCGCACGTCCTTGCGCCGGACTTCATCCTCGTTGTGCAGGGTGGCGCTCGTCACCGTCACGCCCGAGACGTGCACCGGCTCGAGGGAGGCCACGGGGGTGAGCGTCCCGGTGCGGCCGACGTAGACGACGATGTCGTTGACGCGCGTCACCGCCTCCTCGGCGGGGAACTTGTAGGCGATGGCCCAGCGGGGCGCCTGGCTGGTGGCCCCCAGTTCGGCCTGCTGCGCGAAGGCGTCGACCTTGATCACCACACCGTCGGTCTCATACGGCAGTTCGTGGCGCCGCTCCGTCCACTGCGCCAGGGAGGCCTTCACCTTCGCCAGGGTGGGGAAGCGGGCCGAATGCGGATTGGTGCGGAAGCCCGCCGCGCGCAGCCAGCGCAGCGTCTCCCAGTGGGTGCGCAGCGTCAGCCCTTCGACGGCTCCGGCGCCGTAGACGAAGAGATCGAGAGGGCGCGAGGCCGTGATCTGCGGATCCAGCTGGCGCAGGGAGCCCGCCGCCGCGTTGCGCGGGTTGGCGAAGAGGGACTGCGCCTTCGCCGCGCGCTCCCGGTTGATCGCCTCGAAGGCCTCGCGGGAGAGGAAGACCTCGGCCCGCACCTCGACCAGCGTCGGCGGCGTCGCCGTCCGCAGGCGCAGGGGGAGGCTGCGGATGGTGCGCAGGTTCGGGGTCACATCCTCGCCGCGCTGCCCGTCGCCGCGGGTGGCGCCGCGGACGAACCGGCCGGCCTCGTAGGTCAGCGAGACGGCCGCCCCGTCGATCTTCAGTTCGCAGACGAAGGCGGCCGCGGCCTCGCCCAGGAGATTTGTGACGCGGCGGTGCCAGGCGTCGAGCTCCTCCTCGCCGAACGCGTTCGCCAGGCTGAGCATGGGGCGCCCATGGGTGACGGTGGCGAAGGCCGCCGACGGCGGCGCGCCGACACGCTGCGTCGGGGAATCCGGCGTCCGCAGGCCCGGGTAGCGCTCCTCCAGGTCGCGCAGTTGCCGCATCAATCGGTCGTATTCGGCGTCGCTGATCTTCGGATCGTCGAGGACGTAGTACCGGTAGTTGTGCTCGTCGATCTGGCGGCGCAGACGGTCAACCCGGCGGCGGACCTCTTCCGGCGCTCCTGTGCCCGCGGCGGCTCCTCCCGCCGGCGTGCGGCGCCGGCCGGGAGTGGAGCGCTTATTCGTGGACGATGGCGCCATCGGGATCGATCTGCACGAGACGAATGTCGGCGGCCACCTCGTGCCGGCGAAATGTCTGGCGCATGGCCTCTCCAACCATGCTGGCCCGCTCCGCGGGGACAAAGGCCGCGACCGTTGAGCCCGATCCGGCCAGAACCGCGCCGTACGCGCCGGCCTCCCGCGCCGCCGCGACCACCGCCGAGAATCCCGGCAGCAGCCGGGCCCGGTAGGGCTGGTGCAGCCGGTCGTCGAGGGCGGTCGGCAGGAGCGCCGCGTCGCCGATCAGCAGTGCCGTCACCAGCAGCGCGGCGCGCGAGAGATTGAACACCGCATCCTGCAGGGGAACGGTTCGCGGGAGCAGCGCCCGGGCCTCCTCGGTGGCGATCCGGCGGTCGGGAACGGCAAGGGCGATGTGCAGATCGAGGCGCGGCAGGACCCGCCCGCAGCGGAGGTGGCCGTCCTCGGTCGCCACGACGACCACGCCACCGAGGAGGGCGGCGGCCACGTTGTCGGGATGGCCCTCGATCTCCGCCGCCATCTCTAACAGCGCCTCGCGCGTGAGGGGAGTCCCCAGGAGGTGGTTGGCGGCGACGAGCCCCCCGACGATCGAGGCGGCGCTGCTGCCCAGGCCGCGCGCCGGCGGGATGGTCAGGTCGGCGCGGATGGCGAAGGCCGCCTCCCGCCCGGCCCGGCGGGCCACCGCTTGCGCGGCGCGGGCGATCAGCGGCGCGGCCTCATCGCCGAGGTCGTCCGCGCCCTCCCCCGTGAAGAGGACGGAGGGCCGGTCGGCGACCTCCATGTGGAAGCGGTCGCGCAGGGTCACCGCCGCCCCGAGCGTGTCGAAGCCCGGCCCCAGGTTGGCGATGGTCGCCGGGACCGACACCTCGACCCTCATCGGTCGGCGGGAAGGCGGAGGCGAGACCCGAGGGCTACCGGACGGTCGCCTCGTCGTTCTTGTAGTTCAACTGCAGCAGCCACCGCCCGGGGTCGGCGACGACCTTCGTCACTCGTCGTTCCGTGGTGACGCTCACCGTCTTCTCGTCTCTGGACCCGACGGTGACCTTGGCGATCACCATCTCGTTGTTGTCCTGGACGAAGCCCACCTCGACGGGCATGCTGCCTGACCCGGCATTCCGCAGGGTCGCCGTGGTCTTGAAACCGGAGCCATCGGCC
>JACQGZ010000286.1 GCA_016199305.1 Armatimonadota bacterium
ACTACCGATATGCCTCCCGGCGATGTCGAACGTACTGGACTTCAACCGCATCCCTATCAACTATCCGGTAGACGATTCGATAATCACCTGTTCTAAGCTTCCAGTACCCTTCCCACTCGCCATGCAACCGATCTCCCGCCCGCGGGTTGTCGATGAGCTCGTCAAGCGCGACCTCGATCTGCCGTTGGGTCGCCGGAGCCAGCTTACGAATATCCCGCAGGGCCCTCCGCGTGAAGCGGATTTCGGCCATCAGCGCGACTTAGGGGCCAAGCGCAACCGCCCACGGCTCACTCGCAGCGGAGGATGGCCAAACACATCCTCGTACGAGTAGATGCGGCCCGATCTCGCGTCGGCCCTGGCATCGCGCAATGCCCGCAGGGCCCCCGGATCGGCCATCTCCTCCAGGGTAGCCATCAAGCTATTGAACTCGCGTGCACCCAGCAGAACGGCCGCGGGCGTGCCGTCTCGTGTGATGACGACCTGCTGGCCTTCCTCGGCGGCCCGGACGAGCCTCGCCAGGCGCTGGTGGGCCTCTTTCACGCCGACAGTTGTGGCCATAGAATGACCTCCCCCTTCAATGACGTCCTACATTAGTATATACCATAGTAGATACCATAGTATACCCGTTGGCCCGCTGGGCTCGCGGGGATACACCTGGCGGACAAGCAGAGAGCTCGTACCAATACAGGGGAGGCGGAGGTCCGCGCCACGCAGGGGCAGCTTCTTGTTGGCGATCACCCCGGGGCGCAGATGAGGTCTGACTGTATCGACCGCCTGCTAGGGCGGGAGTTTGATACGCTGCACTCTTCAATCAGCCTAGAACAGGCACGTGGTCTGCCACCCAGTTGCCACCAATTATCAGGCAGGACGCAAAACACCCGCGTCCTGCCTGACGAATCTCTGGTGGAGGCGGCGGGAATCGAACCCGCGTCCTGAGTGGATGAGGGCAAGGCCTCTACGAGCGTAGCCCGCGCTTTGGTCTCGCCGCCGGTGCTCCCGCGGACCGGATCAGCCGGCGGCCAGCCCGATTAGGTTCCCGGCGTCGGCCCCGGGCCGAGGCCGACGGCGGTAGCCGGTATGTGGCGCCCTGCCCGGCCGACCGGCGCAGCCGGGAGGACGTCGTCGCTTATTTAAGCGGCGAGTGCGTAGTTCGGGTTGGCGTGTATTCGCCTGCCAGTTGATTTACGAGGACCTGGCACCTCGGCTCGCCACCCTGCTTCTTCCCACCCAGTCGAGACCGTTCGCCCCCATATCTCGACCTGCTTCAATTATACCCGACGCTACCTCTTCTTGCCGCCCTTGCGGCCGGCCCCCACGAGCATCTTGAGGTCCTGGCTCGGCCGGAAGGCGACCTTGCGGCTCGCCGCAATCTTGATCGCCTCGCCGGTCTGGGGGTTGCGGCCCATCCGGGCGGCGCGATCTCGGACGGAGAAGATGCCGAACCCGGGAATCTTGACCCGGTCCTTGCGCTTGAGCGCCCCTGAGATCTGCTCGAAGACAAACTCCACCGCGCGCGTGGCATCCTTCTTGGTCATCTCAAACTCGTCTGCCACGGCGCCCGCCAAGTCCTGTTTGGTCACCCTGTCATCCCTCCCTCTGATCTGATATGGCCTTGCCTGTAACGTTCGCTCACCGGGGCCCCGGTCCCCTCCGCTTGAGGGCTTTGGCGATCTGCCGTTCCGCCTCGCGCCGGGCGATGGCTTCGCGCTTGTCGTAGGCCCGCTTGCCTCGCGCCACGCCCAGTTCTACTTTAGCGACCCCGCGCTTGAAGTACAGCCGCAGAGGGACCAACGTGTAGCCCTTCTGCTGCGCCTTCCCCGCCAGACGCCCGATTTCCCGCCGGTGCAGCAGGACCTTCCTGCGGCGCAGGGGGTCGTGGTTGAAAGAGCTCGCCGCCTCATAGGGCGGGATGTGCAGGTGGAGGAGCCAGACCTCGTCCCCCTCCACCCGGGCGAAGGCCTCGGCCAGACTGGCCCGTCCGGCCCGTAGCGCCTTCACCTCAGTCCCGGTGAGGACCAAGCCCGCCTCCACCGTCTCCTCAATGTGGAAGTCGTGGCGGGCCCGGCGGTTGACGGCGATGTCTCGCTCGGCCATAGGCGCACCGCTCCGTCAGGCCCCCGCCACCAGGGAGGGGAGGGTCCCCACCAGGACGACGCCGTCTCCGTCGGCCACGACGGTGCCGTCCTCCCGAGCGACGTTGCCGCGGGCGCGCTGCATGGCGGCCCGCCGGGCGCCCACCGGCTCGGCGAAGACCCGCAGCCGCTCCCCGGGGCGGACGGGTTTGCGGAAGCGCACGGACAGCCGCACCGTCACCGCCGGCTGCCCGCGCCAGGCCCAGATGTTCGCCAGCGCGTCATCGAGGACGGCGGCGATCAGCCCCCCGTGGATCAGGCCCTCGTACCCGATGTACAGCTCCCCGGGGACAAACTCCGCGGCCACCCCCTCCCCCTCCTCCTGAAAGTGGAGGTGCAGCCCGATGGGATTGGCGGGGCCGCAGACGAAACAGCGGTGGGCTTCGGTGCGCGACATCTCCGTCATGGCCGCGGCCAGCATAGCGAAGGCCGATTCCCCGTGTCAAACCGCACCCACTCGGCCGGGTGGCGTCAGGACGGCGACTTCTCGAAGAACAGGTAGACCCGCTCGGTGACAAACCCCAGCCCCCGGTAGTAGGCTCCGGCGACGCCGTCCGGCCCCCAGTGCAGGCCCACCGCGGGGATCTCTTTGGTGTGATAGAAGGTCATCGCCCCCGCCGCCAGGGCGCGGCCCAGTCCGCGACGCCGGTGCGCCTCGCGCACCCCGACGACCAGATCCCCGAACCCCCCGGCGTGGGCCTCGGCCAGGAGGAAACCGACCATGTACCGCTCCCGCTCGGCCACCCAGGCGCGCACGTCCGGGCGGCGGATGGCGCCCCCGATCTCTTCCGGCGACGACGCCGTGCCGAAAGACTCCCGATAGATCCGCGCGATCTCGGGGATGTCGGAGGCGGTGGCCCGGCGGATGCTGTACCCCTCGGGTGTCCGGGGGGTCTGCCGCCGCGGGCGCAGCGCCGTCACCACCAGGAGGTTCGCGAAGGCCAGGTCGAGGTGGCGGGCCAGCGCCAGGCCCAGCGGGTTGGTCTCGGCGGAGCGCAGCAGGAGGCGATCGGCTCGCTCTCGGCGGGCGTATTGCAGCAGGTGCGCCCCCAACCGCTGCAGGAGCGCCTGCTCCTCCTTCGACGGCCCCTCCTGGGGAACGCCGTCGGCCGCCGGCCGGCTCCGGATCAGGTCGCCCAACGCCTCCTCCACCACCAGCGTCCCCTCCCGGCGGCCCAGGATCATCAACCCGGCCGGGCGGTGGTTGACCTCCAGCAGCAGGACCTCCTTCTCCGACTGGATCCACCAGAAGTCCTTGGCCTTGATGGGCCCGTACCGGTCGAAGGAGGCCGAGTAGCCGCCGCCGTAGGCCCGCTCGTAGAGCTGCACCAGGAGGGGGACGTCCTCGGCCCGCGCCGTGCGCACACTCAGCAGCATCCCGGCCGCGTCCTCAGCCGGCCGGCCGGCCCGGCAGTTCGACCTGAGGCGCGTCCTGCCACATGCGCTCCAGTTTGTAGTACGCGCGCCGCTCCTCCGACATCAGGTGGACGATGACATCCCCGTAGTCGAGGAGCACCCACTGCCCCTCTTCAGTGCCCTCGCGGGCGTGCAGGCGGTGGCGGGATTGGGCCATCGCCTCCTCGATGCCGTCGCGCACGGCCCGCATGTGCACGCGGCTGGTGGCGGTGCAGATCACGAAGAAGTCGGTGATCAGGGTCTGCCCGCGGAGATCGAGGATGAGAATCTGCTCTGCCGCTTTCCCGGCCGCCGCGGCCGCCGCGGCGCGCGCCCGGTGCAGGCTCGCCGGGTCACTCATTCGGTCGCGGGCGCGGTCATTCGGGGCGGCGGCGCACCTCGGCCTCCACCGCGGACGGCACCCCATAGAGGCCGTGCTTGACGATGTAGTTCTCCACCGGCTCGGGCACCAGGTATTTGATGGGACGCGCCTGCCGCACCCGGGCGCGGATATCCGTGGAGGAGATGGCCAGCGCGGGGATCTCCATGAAGTGGATGTTGTCGAGGCGCCGGCCGGTGACATTGCGGGAGCGCGCGGCGTCGGGATCGAGGGCGAAGCCGGGGCGGGTGGCGGCGATGAAGTCGCAGAGGCCCAGGAGGCCGGCCGAGTCCTCCCACTCTCCCCGCAGGATCTGCAGGATCGCATCCGCGCCGGTGATGTAGTAGAGCGCGGCCTGGGGCAGCGTGCCCCGGAACTGCCGGATTGTCTCGATGGTGTAGGAAGGTCCTTCCCGCTCGATTTCGACCCGCGACACCGTGAAGGCCGGATTGGTCACCGTGGCCAGGAAGGTCATCAGGTAGCGGTGCTCGGGGGCGCTGAGGTCGCCGGGATCCTTGTGCGGCGGGTGGCGGTTGGGGACGAAGATCACCTGCTCCAGGCCGAACTGCACCCGCGCCTCCTCGGCGGTGACGAGGTGGCCGTTGTGAATGGGGTCGAACGTGCCC
>JACQGZ010000295.1 GCA_016199305.1 Armatimonadota bacterium
CGCGGACGCCATCCTCGGCGCCACGCGCGACCTCCTGGCGGCGATGGTGCAGGAGAACGGGGTCGAAGCGGATGAGATCGCCGGTGTGCTCTTCACCTGCACCGATGACCTGACCGCGGCCTTTCCCGCCGAGGCGGGCCGGACGCTGGGATGGAGCGAGGTCCCGCTGATCACGGCCCGAGAGATCGATGTCCCGGGGGCGTTGGCCCGCTGCATCCGCGTGCTCATCCTCTGGAATACGCCCCGCTCCCAGCAGGAGGTCGCGCACGTCTACCTGCGGGAGGCCGAGACGCTGCGTCCGGATCTGGCCCGCAGCGGCCGTCGCGGGCGCGGGCCGACGCCGCCGGGGCCGGCGTGACCGAACGGCCCGTCCGGTGCGCTCAGCGGGCCGTGACCGCGCGGCGAGTCCTCCCGTGACGGTGCGGCCGATCAGGCCGGCCCGCGGTCCGGTCTCCGGCGCCGTCCGCGTGCCCGGCAGCAAGAGCATCACCAACCGCGCGCTGGTCCTGGGCGGCCTCGCCGAGGGGCGTTCCGTCATCGAGGGGGCGCTGTTCAGCGATGACACTCTGCTTATGGCAAAAGGGCTGAGGGCGTTGGGTCTCTCGGTGGAAGCGGATGCCGCGGCGGAACGATTCACCGTCTGGGGAGAGGGCGGACGTCTCCCCGCAGGGGAGGCCTCGATCGACGCCGGCAACGCGGGCACGGTAGCGCGATTTCTCACCGCGGTGGCGGCGCTGGGCTTCGGACAGTATGTGATTGATGGATCGCCGCGCATGCGCGAGCGGCCGATCGGCGATCTGGTATCCGCCCTGCTGGCGTTGGGCACAGATGCCGAGGCGCCGTCGGGCTGCCCGCCCGTCCTGGTGCGGGCGCGGGGGCTGGCCGGCGGGAAGGCGTCGCTGCGGGGCGGGGTGAGCAGCCAGTTTCTCTCCGCGCTGCTCCTGGTGGCGCCGTTGGCAGAGTCGCGCGTGGCCCTCGCCGTCGACGGTCCGCTCGTGGCGGCGCCCTACGTCGACATGACCCTGAAGATGATGGAGGTCTTCGGCGTGCAGGTGGAGCGCGGCGGCGGCGCGTTTCGCATCCTCCCGCAACGCTATCGGCCGCAGAGCTATCCCGTCGAACCCGATGCCAGCAGCGCCTCCTACTTCTTCGCCGCGGCGGCGATCACCGGCGGACGGGTGACCGTCACCGGGTTGCGCCGGGACTCGTTGCAGGGCGATCTGGGGTTTCTGGACGTGCTGGAACGCATGGGCTGCGACGTGGCATGGACCGACGCGGGGGTGGCGGTCCGCGGGCCGGAGCGGCTGCGTGGGGTGGATGTGGACCTCAACAGCATGTCCGACATGACGATGACGCTCGCAGCGTTGGCGCCGTTCGCGGAGGAACCGGTCCGCATCCGCAACGTGGCGCACATCCGCCGCCAGGAGTCGGACCGGCTGGCGGCGCTGGCGACAGAACTGCGCCGTCTGGGGCAGGAGGTTCGGGAGCGCGAGGACGGGCTGGAAATTCACCCCCGCCCGGTGCGCCCCGCCGTGGTGCAGAGCTACGGCGACCATCGGATCGCGATGGCCTTCGCTGTCGTCGGTTTGAAGGTCGCGGGGACGGCGATCGACGATCCGGCGTGCGTGTCCAAGACGTTTCCCCATTTCCTTGAGCGACTGGAAGCCGTCGCGGCCTCCGGGCCGTAGCCTCGGCAATGTCCCTCCGTTATGCTTTTAGTGCCAGGCGCGCCCGTGGCAGCCCCCGGGCGGCGTGAGGCGCATGGCTGAGAAGGCTCGGCAGAACCCCAGACGGTCGCCGCGAACCATCTCCGCGAGCGCGAAGGTGGAGGCGTTGCCGGGTGCTATGGCTCTCCGCTGGGCCCGGGGCGCCCATCGATCGGTGCGCGCCGCGGTGCGCGGCCTGGGCCGCCTGCGGGAAATCCCCTCGGAGCGGGTGCTGATCCTCGAGTACTCGGGGGCGGCCGATCGCGCGGCGGTCGAGGCGCGTCTCGATCAGCTGCGGGAGCGCGGGCTCGTCGAGTTCACCGCCCCCGTCCTGCGCGATAAGGCGAGCCGACTGCGTCAGATCCCCACGGATGAGATCGTCATCCGGTTCCATCCTGGCGAGCCGACGGCCAGCCGGCTGCGGTCGATCCAAAAGCGGTATGGCGTCACCGTCGCTCGACAGAACACGTTCGTGCCTCACCAGTATGTCGTGAAGGTCGACAGGCCATCGGGGCTCCGCACTCTGGAGGTGGCGAAAGAGATCGATGCCTCCGAGGATGTGGAATTCGCGGCTCCGAATTTCCTGTCCGAGGTGGGCCGCTAGCCCTATCCGGTCGGGCGATGGGTTGCGCCGCCGGCGGGTGCGTGGCTACGAGGAAGCGATGCCGCACATCTACGCTACGAACGGAGACAAGATCTCCCTGAGACTCTCGGCGGACGACATCGCCGTCCGGTTCCGCGGGGAGGCCGGGCCGTCCATCGCCCGGGCGGAGGTGCGGCGCCTGCGGAAGGCGGCGAAGGACGGGGCCGGCGTGGCGGCCAGGAGGGCAGCGCGCGCGCTCCCGGGCGCTCGCGCAGCCCCGGTCGCCCGGTACGGGCGGTTCCTGATGATGCGTGACACCGGCGCGGCGTGCGCCCCGGTCGCCACCGTGGTCAACGCGCTGTCCAAGAGCTCCGCCGCGCACGTGGCGCGCACCTACCCGGTCTACCTCGACGATGACTCGGGGATGCGGGTGGTCGCCACCGAGGAGATCACCGTCCGCTTCAAGCGCGGCGTCGGCGCCGTGCGGATCAGGAAAGTCCTCCAGCGTCTCGACCTGACGATCCTCCGATCGGGCGAGTTCGCTCCCCGACAGTACATCGTCAGCCCCGAGGCGCTGCGCAGCGGAGCGCGGGCGATCGATCTGGCCAATGCACTGCTGGAGGCGGACGATGTCGTGGAGTACGCGGCGCCGAACTTCTTGACCGAGCACCAGAAGTTCGCCGCCCCCAATGACCCCCTGCTGGTCCGACAGTGGCATCTGGAAAATCGGGGCCGCGCGGGGGCCCTGGCCGGCGAGGACGTGGACGCGTTCCAGACCTGGGGGGTGACGCGGGGCGACCCCGGGATCGTTATTGCCATTATCGACGACGGCGTCCAGACCCGCCATCCCGATCTGGCGGCTAACATCTGGCGGAATCCGGATCCCCGTGCCCCCGACCGCCACGGCCGGGACTTCCAGGATCCGGACGACCCCGACGACCCCAATCCAAAGATCTTCAGGGCGCCTTACGAC
>JACQGZ010000038.1 GCA_016199305.1 Armatimonadota bacterium
AGCCAACATCGAATCGGCGGGAGGTAAAGAAGATCTTGTCCCGAAGACAATCCGCTATCCAACGGCCGCAGTGTGACCCGATACGCCAGGGTGCGTCGTTCTCGCGTGCTCGTAGCTGACGCTTCGGCCGCTTTGTAAGGAGGCCTATCGTTGAGAGCTTCCACACTCGCCCGCGGTCCGGCCGAGGGGGTAACCTCATTCACCGTGCGCATCTTGGACGGCCTGTTTCCGCCCCCACGCCCTTTCGCTGTGCGCCTCTGGGACGGAGCCGTGCTCCCCGCCGCCGGCCAGCCCCGATTCGTGCTGGGGCTGACCCATCCGGGGGCCCTCCGGCGCATGCTCTTTCCGCCCGGTGACCTCACGCTCGGTGAGGCCTTCCTCAGAGGCGACTTCGAAATCGAGGGGGATCTGGAGACGGCGGTCAGCATGCTCGTGCAGGCCGCGACGCGGTCCTGGTCCTCCTGGATCACGACCGCTCTCCGGGCCACCCGCCTCCCCAACACATTCGGCCCACTTCGGGTCCCACCGCGTGCCCGCCTCGGCGGTCGTGTCCACAGCCCGGCCCGCGATCGCGCCGCCATCGCGCACCACTACAATGTGGGCAACGACTTCTACGCTCTCTGGCTCGACCAACGGATGGTCTACTCCTGCGCCTACTTCCCTGCGGGGACGGAAGATCTGAATAACGCTCAGGAAGCCAAGCTGGAACTGATCTGCCGGAAGCTCCGGCTGCGGCCGGGGGACCGCGTGCTGGACATCGGGTGCGGGTGGGGTGGACTGGTGCTCTACGCGGCCCAACGATACGGCGTTGACGCGGTCGGCGTGACATTGAGTGAGCCGCAGGCGACGTGGGCGCGGCAGCGCATTGCGGAGACGGGGATGGCGGAGCGTTGCCGCGTCGCGGTGCGCGACTACCGGGAGGTCGCGGAAGGGGACTTCGATAAGATTGTCAGCGTCGGCATGTTCGAGCACGTCGGGGCGGCCCGCCTCTCCGCATACTTCGGGCGGGTCTTCTCGCTCCTGCGGCCCGGCGGGCTGTTCCTCAACCACGGCATTGCGGGACGTCCCGACCCGCCCTGGTGGCGGCGCCTGGGCCGGCGCACCAGCTTCCTCAACGCCCACGTCTTTCCCGACGGGGATCTCGTCAGCGTCGGCAATGTGATCGCCGTTGCGGAGCGCCGGGGGTTTGAGGTCCGGGATGTGGAGAGCCTTCGGGAGCATTACGCCCGCACGCTGCGGCTCTGGGTGCAGCGCCTGGAGGCCCGGCGCGACCAGGCGGTGCAGCTGGTGGGCGAAGGGAAGTACCGCACCTGGCGCCTCTTCATGGCGGCATCGGCCCAGGGCTTCGCCGCCGGCCGCATCAGCGTCTTTCAGGTCCTGCTGGCGAAACCGAACGCTGCTGGCGTTGTGGGTCTCCCATGGTCCCGCGCCGACCTCTACGCCTGAGGACGGCAAAGGCGAGGGGATCTTACAGCCCGACAATCCGGTCAAGCGCGATGCTGCCCGCCCCCGTAAAGAGCAGCGCCAGGGCCTGCGCCATCAACGCAAATTCAAACTCCCAACCCTGAACCTTTTGGTCCATGAACAGGGCTTTCATCATCTTGCGCTTGACCAGCAGGATGGCCACCAGCATGTCCACCGCGAATCCGAGGGCCAGGATCCGTGTGCCCAAGCCGAGGATGAGCAGCACCGCGCCAACCGTCTCCAGCAAGACGACGACCCAGGCGAAGAGCAGAGGCAGCGGCACGCCCATCTGCTTCAAGCCGACAGCGAAGCCGGCGGGGCCCTTTACCGGTCCGTTGGGGTTGACTTTGAGCCAGCCGTGGACGAGGAAGGTGATCCCCATCGCCAGGCGCAGAATCAACAGACCCCAATCGCTGATTGGCGAGAAAATGCTTTCCAACATGGTCTCCTCCTCTTGGTTCTAGCCAAGCCTTCCCGGATCACCTTCCAGCTCCGGGCGAGCAGTAAGCAGCACACCGTTCCGGGATGGATCGTGGATCAGGGTCCCCTCGGGTCTCTGCTCCGCCGCGATCCCGGCCTCTCGCACCTGGTCCGCCACTCGCTCCAGCGCGGCGCGGTTCGGCAGCACGACCGTGAAATAGCGCAGCCCGAGCGCATCGGGCGGGGGCGGCGGCGCGCCTTCGCCTGCCCAGATGTTGAATCCAATGTGATGGTGGTAGCCGCCGGCGGAGACCATGCCCATGCCCATGGTGGGCAACAACCCCTGGTTGCCGAAGCCGAGCAGGGCGTGGTAGAAGCGCATGGCGTCGGTGAGGTCCGCCACGTGCAGATGGACATGACCGATCTTGGTCCCCTCCGGCATGGGGTGGTCCAGCCGATCGCTGGGGGTCAGTTCATTCAGCAGTCTTTCTACGTCGAGCGGATCTCTGCCGGAGCGGCGGACGCCATGGGCGTCCCGAACGACAACAACACCATCGGCGGAGGTCCACGATCCATCCTCCGGCGTGTCCGCGTAGATCTCGATGCCGTTGTCCTCGGGGTCGGACAGGTAGGTCGTCTCCGTGATCACATGATCGGTCGGCGCATTGGGATATCGCAACGAGAACAGCCGCGCCACCGCTCGCGCCAGTTCCCGGCGGGTCGGGAGCAGGACCGCGAAGTGATAGAGGCCGGTCCGCCGGCGCACCCGCCGCGCGCCGGGCAGTTCGGTAAGCCGCAGCAGGTCTGCGGTGCCAGCGCCAAGACCAGCCGTCGCGCCCTCTCGCCAGTGGAGCTTGAAACCCAGTACGTTTTGGTAGAAGGCGATCTGGCGATCCAGGTCGGCCGCACCTCCTCGAACTCCCCTCTTACTTCTACATGGTTGGTAACTTACCTTTTATATTTGTGGTATTCCGCGTTTGCTTCTCCTTGTCAAGCCTCTTCTCTTTTGTTAGGCTACGATCAGAGAGGTTAAGGAGGAGGATCTAATGCGCCACCGCGGGGATGACCGGGTGTGTCCACGCTACCATAAGGCGATCGAGCTGATCGGCAAGCGCTGGACCGGAGCCGTGATCCGGACGCTCATGGACGGTCCGCGCCGGTTCAGTGACATCCTGGCGGCCGTCCCCGACCTGCACGACCGGCTGCTATCCGAACGCTTGAAGGAATTAGAGGCCGAGGGCCTCGTCGACCGCCGTGTCCACCCCGAGACCCCGGTACGCATCGAGTACACGCTGACGGAGAAGGGCCGGGATCTCGAGCGGGTCCTCGCGGAAGTCGAGGATTGGGCCCACCGGTGGCTTCCCCTACCTCGGGAAGCCGCCCCGCGCTAACCCCTTCCTGTCTCGCGGCGCAACCCAGAGCCATACGGCCGAGAGACGCATCGCTGGCCTCCTCGCGCCCTTAGTCCTCGTCACGCACGTCGCGCTGGATCCGCTCCTTTGAGATGTCCATCCCGTGCTCCCGGCGCATGTGCTCCTGGACTTTGCGCACCAGCTCCTCTTCCGAATCTGCCTCCACCCGATGGCCCATCGCGCAGCTCCATCGCGGCATCCCGTGCACCTCCCGCACTCGATTGCTAGGAAATTCCTGTCGCCCACGGGGTTTCCCCTGCGCCGACGTGGGTCCAGGAGGCCTCGCACCCTCGACGAAGGAGGCGAGAACCTGATCACGATTGAAACAACGACGTGAGGAACCGTGTCCCGGAGGCCGCCTGAACCGTGCTGAGCCAGATCCGGAAGCTGGACGCGGCGATCCTGATCCTGACGGTGGTCAACTTCGTCTCCAGCCTGGGGATCGCCATCATGCTACCCCTGATCCCGCTCTACGCGATCTTGCTGGGGGCGGCTCCGGTGCAGCTGGGCCTGCTGACGAGCGCCTTCGCCCTGGCGAACGCCGTGGCGCAGGTGGGCGCCGGCCTGGTCGTGGATCGCCTGGGCGCCCGCGGCTCGGCGTAGGGATGGTGCTGGGGCTACCCCGGCCGCTGCTCTATGCCATCATGTTCGCGGATCTTTGGCGTGGTCAGCGCCGCGTC
>JACQGZ010000287.1 GCA_016199305.1 Armatimonadota bacterium
CTTGAAGACGGCCTCGATGGCGCCCCAGAGCTGTTGGTGCGGGTCGTCGGGGAAAGAGACGCTCCGCTTGGCCTGGACGATCGCCTTGAACCTGCGCACCAGGGCTTCCAGGTCGTCGGGGGGCAGGTCGATGTCGCGCTTGACCCGGCGGCGGCGCTTCGCCTCCTCGAGCGCTTCCGCGAACGGCTCCTTCCCGAGACCGACCACCACGTCGCCGTACATCTGCACGAACCGGCGGTAGGAGTCGTAGGCGAAGCGGGCGTCGCCGCTGCCGGCGATCAGACCCTCCACGGTTGAGAGGTTGCTCCCCAGGTTGAGGACAGTGTCCATCATCCCGGGCATGCTGAACTTCGCCCCCGAGCGCACCGAGAGCAGGAGCGGGGTGCGCGGGTCGCCGAACCGGCGGTCGCTGCGGGCCTCGATGACCTTCAGCTTCTCCCGCACCTCGTCCAGCAGCCCCTCGGGGAACTCGCGGCCGCGGCGGAAGTACTCCAGACAGGCCTCCGTGGTGATGGTAAAACCGGGGGGGACCGGCAGGCCGATCCGGCTCATCTCCGCCAGCCCCGCTCCCTTGCCGCCCAGCAGATCGCGCTGCTGCGCGTTGCCTTCTTCAAACAACCGGGTCCAGCGGCTCCCGGTCTTGTGGGCCCGCTCGGCGACTTCAGCCATCCCTCACCCTCCTCGGCCCACTTCTGGGCACCCTCCTCGACGATACGGGTCAGCGCGCCGGGGCGTCGGTGCGTGTGGGGCTCCCGGCCTCCAGCTTCTGCCCGATGTATTCTCGTAGGTCCTGCCTGGGGACGCGGTCCTGGGCCATCGAGTCCCGATCCCGCACCGTGACGGTCCCGTCCTGCTGGGTCTGGCTGTCCACCGTGATGCACCAGGGCGTCCCGATCTCGTCGTGGCGGCGGTAGCGCCGGCCGATGGAGCCGGCCTCGTCGTACTCCACAAACCATACCGCGCGCAGCTCCCCCGTGATCTGGCGGGCGATCTCCGGCAGCCGCTCCCGCCGCACCAGGGGGAGCACCGCCGCCGTGATCGGAGCCAGGCGGGGATGCAGGTGCAGGACCGCCTCGCTCTCCCGCGTCTCGCTGCGCTGCGTGCGCCCGCCCGGGTACTCGCGGTAGGCGTCCACCAGGAACGCCAGCATCGCCCGCTCGATGCCCATCGTCGGCTCGATCACGTAGGGGTGGTACTTCCGGTTCTCCCCTTCATCGAAGTAGGTGAGGTCCCGCGCCGAGAATTCCTGATGCCGCCGCAGGTCGTAGTCGGTGCGGTTGGCGATGCCCGCCAGCTCGCTCCAACCGTAGGGGAACTCGTACTGGAGGTCGACCGTGCGCTTGGAGTAGTGCGCGAGCGTCTCCGGGGGGTGCTCGAACCGGCGTAGCCGCGCCGGGGCCAGCCCCAGGTCGGTGAAGAAGGTCTCCCACTCCCCCACCCAGCGCTCGAACCAGGCCTCGTCCTCGCCCGGCCGCACGAAGTACTCGATCTCCGCGATCTCGAACTCGCGCAGCCGGAAGAGCCACTTCCCGGTGGTGATCTCGTTGCGGAAGGACTTGCCGATCTGCGCCATGCCGAAGGGCACCTTCATCCGGGCGGTGTCCAATATCGTGCGGAAATTGGTGAACATCCCCTGCGCCGTCTCCGGGCGCAGGTAGGCCAGCGCCGCGCCCTCCTCCGTCGCCCCCAGCGCGGTCTTGAACATCAGGTTGAACGACTTGGGCTCGGTCAGGTCGTGCGCGTGGTCGGCGGGGGGGATCTCCTCATCGGCGCGGAAGCGCTGGTGGCAGATCCGGCACTCCACCAGGGGATCGGTGAAGGAGGCCTCGTGGCCGGAGGCGGCCAGCACCTCGCGCCGCGTGATCACGGCGCTCTCGATCGGCACCACATCCTCGCGCCCCTGCACGAACCGCCGCCACCAGGCCGCCTTGATGTTGTTCTTCAGCAGCACCCCCGGCGGCCCGAAGTCGTAGATCGCCCCGGGACTGTCGTAGATCTCCGCCGAGGGCACGACGAGACCGCGGCGCTTGGCCAGGTTGACGATGCGCTCCATCGCGTCGGGGCGAGTCTGCGTGTTCATGGCTGATCACGGCGCGGCCCGCATGGCTGGCCTCTCACCCTTCCTCCTCGCCGGCCGCCCGGCGCCCCAGTCGCCTGAGGATCGTCACGGCGCGGGACCGGTAGACGCGGGACCAGGCACGCGCACGGACCGTACGGCCGGTCCGCGTGGCCGCTTCATATCCCGCCCGCGCCAGCACCGGGCCGGCCACCGCCTCAAACTCCGCAAGGTCGCCCGGACTCATCTGCGAGCGCCAATTCCGCAGCCCTTTCGTGGGAGCCAGGACCAGGCGCGAATGCGTCGCCCGACGGTGGGGAGGCAGCCGCTCCAGCGCCTTCTCGTCCTCCCGAAGCATCGCGGGGTCGAAGGAGAGATCCAGGAAGGCGCAGATGCGGCGCAGTTCGTCCGCCGGGTCATCCAGGAAGCGCTCATATTGCACCTCCAGGTACCGGGCGGGGCCGAGGGTCCGAGCGGCCGCGCGGGCGCGGCGGATTGCCCGGGCCCAAAACCAGGCGGTGATGGCGGGCCTCCGGCCGCGGTGCTCCAAATGGGAGAGAGCCACATCTCTGCCGTCCCGGATCACATGCAGGAACAGCGCCTCCGGAAACAGGTGATCCATCAGCGGCAGCACGTCGACATAGCGTGGCGTCTTATCCCCCCACCGCGGCTTGTGCTCGCGCCGCGCATAGGCGCGGAATGCCGCAGCAATCGCCTGGGAGAAGGTGGGGGTGGGGAGGCCGGCCAGTTCCTCGCGCACCGCCTCAATGGGCAGGTCCCAATCCCGGAAGCGCTGGTTTCTGGCCAGATCATGCAGAAAACGGTTCTTCTCCGCTACCCGGCCGTCCCGACCGTACCGCTCGCGGCGAGCATACAGCAGGGGGATAAAGTGCGACTCGGGGGGAACGGCCACATCCCGGTGGCGATCCAGTACCACGCGGAAGAGCGTGGTGCCGGAGCGCGCTGCCCCGATAATGAAGAAAGGCGGGCGAGACCTGGAACCCTCTGCCACTACCGCGTTGCCCTCCTGAGGACACCTTCGACAAGTCCTCCTCCAAGACCCGCCGCCAGCGGCGTGGTGCAGGGAGACCGTGTGATCAGAACGACGTCACCAGGCGCAAGAGGCGTGACAGCGGGATGCCGGCGACCAAAGCGAAAGCGCTGAGGAGGTTCTTGCGACACCGTCATCTCCGAGTCACGCCGCTCTTGAAGTACCGCGGTCTGATGGGTTCGCTGCTGCGCTCGACGGCGATCACCTCCTACCTACCCAGCATGTCGGCGCATGCTCCGGGACTGCCTCCGGGTGTTGAAGCCAGGCGGCCGGCGTCGCCTGGCGACGCCGGATCTGCGGACCCTCATATGATCGCGAAGCGCCTCAACGCGCCATGGAGGAGGCGGGATTTCAAGACATCACATCCTCGGCGCCGAGAGACAGTGAGATTGCTTATCTCCGCGGACTTGAATCTCACGGCAGAACGACCGACGATGCGGAAATGAGCCGGTTTGTGACGATGGTCCTGGAAGGGAGACATCCCCCTAACGGCCGCGTCTCACGCCGGGCAGGCGCGTCCTTTCTAGCCGATGCCGAGC
>JACQGZ010000288.1 GCA_016199305.1 Armatimonadota bacterium
CTTACACGGAGGAGGTCGCAGGTTCAACCCCTGCCTCGCCCACCATCACCATCACCCCGCCGGGCGGCGTTCCCAGGCTCTTTTTGGGCATATTCCAGGCAGGAAGGGAGGATCGGCACCACCGCCTGAGCCGATGATGGCGAATCTGCTCTTCTTCGTGCCGTTGGCCGGCCCTCCGCGTTCGGAGACGGAGCTGCACGGCACCTTTCTGCTGCTGATCGTTTTGGTCGCAGCGGTGGGTGTCTATCTCTGGCTGATCCTGGCCCGCTTCAGCCGGCCGCCCTAGCCACACGGGGCCACCGGCCCTGCTCAGACCACTTCGCGGATCGCTTCGTCGTCCACCCGCTCCACGCGGGCACCCAGCGACCTGAGCTTCTCGGTCAGCCCCTCATAGCCGCGGTCGATGTTCTCGACCGTGCGGATCTCCGTTGTCCCTTCGGCGGTCAGCGCGGCGATGACGACGGCGGCGCCGGCGCGGATGTCCAGAGCCTCCACGGGCGCCCCCGTCAACTGCTCCACGCCGGTGATGCGGAGGGTGTCGCCCTCCACCTTCATCTCCGCGCCCATGCGGCGCAGTTCGTCCACGTAGGCGAAGCGGGAATCGTGAACCGTCTCTCGGATCGACGAGGTGCCGCGCGCCCGGGCCAGCGCGGCGGCCAGCGGCGGGTGGAGATCGGTGGCGAAGCCGGGGTAGGGCGCGGTGTCCACGTCGACGGCCGCCAGCTCGCGCGCGACGCGCACCCGCACGCCGTCGGGCTCGACGACCGTCTCCGCGCCGGCCTCCGTGACTTTGCCCAGCAAGGCCTGAAAGTGCTCCGGGATCAGCCCTTCCGCCAGGACGTCGCCGCCGGTGGCGACGCCGCAGAGAAGATAGGTCCCGGCCTCGATGCGATCGGGGATGATCGTGTACTGCGCGCCGTGCAGGGCCGAGATCCCGCGGATGGTGATCGTGTCGGTGCCGGCCCCGCGCACCCGTGCCCCCATCAGGTTGAGGAAGACGGCGGTGTCGACCACCTCCGGCTCGCGCGCGGCGTTGGTCAGCGTGGTCACCCCGCGCGCCGTGCTGGCCGCCAGCATCAGGTTGATCGTCGTCCCCACGCTGCTCCGGGGGACGTAGAACGGCGCGCCCTTGGCCCGGCGCGCGACGGAGGCTTTCATGTACCCGTGCTCGGTGGCCACCCCCGCGCCGAGGGCGGCGAAGCCCTTCATGTGGAAGTCCACCGGGCGCGTGCCGATGGAGCAGCCGCCGGGCAGCGGCACTTCCGCGCGGCCCATCCGCGCGAGCAGCAGGCCGGCGGTGTAGAAGGAGGCGCGCATCCGCCGGCAGAGGGCGTAGTCGGGGATGGTGCGATAGAGGCCGCCGGCGTCGATGGTCATGCGGGTGCCGGCGAACTCGAAGCGCACCCCCAGGTCCGCGAGGATCGCCTGCAGGGTGAGGACGTCCTGGCAGTGCGGGACGTTCTCCAGCACCGAGACGTCGGGGGCCAGACAGGCCGCCGCGATGATGGGGAGCGAGGAGTTTTTTGCCCCGCTGACTCTAACGGCCCCGCGCAGGGGCCGTCCGCCGGTGATGACGATCCGTTCCACGACTGCCTCCTCGATCGATGCTCCGGTTCAGGCCGGAGGCCGTGCTGCGACGTCAGCTGCGAAGTTTCGTCTCGACGTAGGTGCGGACCAGCTCATCGAGCAGGAGCAGCCGGTCGACCTGCCGGATCACCGTACGCGCATCGCGATGGCTGGTGATGTACGTGGGGTCGCCGGACAGCAAATAGCCCACGATCTGGTCAACGGGATTATACCCTCTCTCGGACAACGCCTGATACGCATAGCGCAGGATTTCCAGAGGATCCCGGACCGCGGGTGGGCCCAGACGAAAGACACCGGTGCGCTCCTGTTCGCCCATCGCCCCTCCCCGCATCCTCTTCTCTACCCACCTGGCGCCGTGCCTACCCCTTGCCCAGGCGCGCCGGGTCTCCCCGCCGGCCCCGCCCCGGCCGCTGGCAGGAGGGGCAGAAGTAGGTCGCCCGCCCGCCCAGCCGGGTAAGCGCCAGTACCCGCCCGCAGCGGGGGCAGATTCCGCCGCGTTCCCGCGCCGGCAGGATGTCGCCGACGGGCCGCCCGGACCGGGACAGCCCGGCCGTCGCCCGCCGGAGGACCTGTCGGATCGCCTCATGGAGCCTGCGGACCTCCGCCGGCCGCAGCGACTCCACCCGCCGACCCGGATGCAGTCTGGCCTGAAAGAGGATTTCGTCCGCGTACAGATTCCCGATGCCGGCCACGACATCCTGGCGGAGGAGGAAAGGCTTGAGCGTCCCCCGGCGGCCCACTAGCAGGCTTCGGAAGGCGGCCGGGGTGAAGGCCTTGGCCAATGGCTCCGCCCCCATCCGCACCAGGGGGGAGAAATCCTCCAGGGCGACGGCCGGGAGGAGGTCCATGTGCCCGAAACGGCGCTGGTCGACAAAGCGCAACTCGCGCCCGGCCTGTCCACGGCCATCCAGGGCGAAAACGACGCGGGTGTAGGGATCGAGCCGCTCTCTGGCTGAGGTGATCTCCAGGTCCCCGGTCATGCGCAGGTGCACCAGGAGCATCAGGCCGCCTTCCAGGGTGATCAGCAGGTACTTGCCGCGCCGGTCGACCGCCACGACCCGTCGTCCGCGCAGGCGGCGCACGAACCGGTCGGGCGACGGTGAGCGGACCGTCCCGGGGTTCAGCACCCGGGCCCTCCGGATCCGCCGCCCCACCAGGCTCCGGCGCAGGCGGCGCGCCAGCGTCTCGACGTCAGGGAGTTCTGGCACTGTAGACGGCCACGATCCCCCCGGCCAGGTTGCGGTAGGTGACGTTGGTGAATCCGCGGTCCTGCAGGAGCCGCACCACCCCGCCCTGATCGAGCCAGTGGCGGACCGAAACCGGCAGGTAGGTATAGGCGTCGGGGTGACCGGAAACCAGGCGGCCCAGCGCCGCCAGCCCGGTGAAGGAGTAGAGGTCATAGAGGAGCCGGACCACCGGGTTCGCCACGCGGGCGAACTCCAGCAGGGCCAGCCGGGCCCCCGGGCGCAACACCCGCCGGATCTCGCCGACGGCCTGCCCCGGGTCGGCGACGTTCCGCAGCCCGAAGCCCACCGCGGCGGCGTCGAAGGTCGAGGCGGAAAAAGGCAGCGCGAGCGCATCAGCGACGAGAAACGCCACGCGGCCCCCGATGGTCCGCCGCCGCGCCTGAGCGATCATCGGCTCGGCGAAGTCCACCCCGGCGACCCGGCCGCCCGGGGCGACGGCCTCCGCCATGAGATAGGCCAGGTCCCCGGTGCCACAGCAGAGGTCGAGCGCCCGTTCCCCCGGCCGCAATCCGAGGGCGCCCACGGTTTCGCGCTTCCAGAGCCGGTGCAGCCCGCCGCTGATGACGGTATTGGTCAGGTCGTACCGCGGCGCGACGGCGCTGAACATCCGCCGGACGTAGCCCGCCCGTTCCTCCAGCGAGAGGTCGCGCCGGCCCGCCCGGATGCCCTCGGATTCCGGACGCCCTCGCCGCCTGGGGATGCGCGGTGACATGTTTTTTTGCCTCATCAGAGCCGGACGGGCTACCGGGTAGGCTTGTCGCTGAGCATGTCTAATACCTTCCTACGTTTGACGAGGAGTTGCCCTGTGCAGAACCGCCCTTCCTGGAATCGCATTCGTCTTTGCGTTCAAGGGGGCATGACCACCGCCCTCGCAGGAGCGTTGCTCATCAGTCCGCCGCGTCTCGGGGCCGGGGAAATGATACAGGCCGCAGCCGCCTCTTCGAGCCGGTGCGCCTGCTGCGGGACGCGCTCTAGCGGGCTGCTGAACCGCCCGGAGGGACAACCAACGGAAGTCGTGCAGGGCCGGAGACGGCATTCGCCTGACCGGCACGCCACGCCCCCCAAACGGCCCCGCCGGCCAGCAGTGCGATGC
>JACQGZ010000289.1 GCA_016199305.1 Armatimonadota bacterium
GCCCCCGCGAAGATGAAGTGTCGCGCGGAGAGGTGGCCGAGTCGGCCGAAGGCAGCCGCCTGCTAAGCGGTTACCGGGTGTTGAGCCCGGTCCCGGGTTCGAATCCCGGCCTCTCCGCCACTTTTCTTGGCCGCGCCCATAGCTCAGTTGGATAGAGCGTCGGACTACGAATCCGAAGGTCGCAGGTTCGAATCCTGCTGGGCGCACCACTGACTCTCAGCATTTCCGGGCGGTTCGGGGTTCCAGACCCGGCCGCCCGGTCCTCTCCATCGTGCCCGAAAGTGCCCCGTTGTGCCCCGGAAGTGGCAAAGTGATGGCAAAGTGCGGCCCTTCCGAAGATACGGCGCTTGAGCCCATCTATCGCACCTCGTCGCCAGACACGCCTGTCCCACTGTATGAGGGCCCGCTGACCCTCACGTTGCCGAAGCCCGGCGTCACCGCCTCGGGTCAGGGGCGCGTGGCGGTGGCGTGGCTTCCGCGACCGCGGCTCCACTTTGAGCTCGAGCTGGATCGCGATGCGACGATCGTTACACTTGAGGAGACCGAGTCGGCAACGCTTCGGCTCACGGCCACCGGGGATGAGGCGCCTTGCCTCATCACCGAAATGAGCATCCGCTCTCCCGGCCCATCTCGGTACACGGGGACGATTCAGCAGATCGAGCGTCGGACCGCGGATCCGTTGGTGTGCGTGCGATTCCATGTGGTGAACTTCGCGTCAAGGGGCACCCCGATTCGAGATGCCGAAGGTGGCCGCCGGGCAGGCCGCAACACGCTAGAGGGAGGCGGTTGGCGGGTTGTTCTCGATTGGCTCGGATCCACGGCATACCGGCGCCGGCCGGAAGATGACAAAGCCGAGCTCCCCGCGCTCGAACGCGAGGGGTATGAGGTGACGCATGTAGGTAGCCTAGAGCGCGCCGATGGCTCGCCCTTCACGGTTGAGGACTGCCTCCCCGTGATCGACCTCCTCAGCTATCTCCTGTCGTTCGCGCGCGGGCGGTACTGCTGCCTGCTGCTCCCGGTCGGCTTCAACGCCGACGGTCGGCGGGCCTGGGAGGAGTGGAGCGTCCGCAAGGTCCATCCTGGCACCCCCGTGGAGGGCGGAAGCTGGTCATGGTACTTAGGGCAGTCCCGGGCGCTCGGGGCAATGTTCCCGGGGATGGTGAGCCGATGGAGTGATGCGGACTGGCAGCAAGTCCTCCGGCTGGCGATCGACCTATATGTCACGGCCAATCAGCAAGCATCAACCGGCGCGTCCCAAGTCGGGCTCGTGGTTGCGCAGTCTGCGTTGGAGTTGCTCGCGTGGGCGGTTCTCGTTGAACGGCGTCAGGTCGTGAGCCCGGAAGGATTCGAGAAGCTCGCGGCGGCCGATACGTTGCGACTGCTCCTTGAGCTTGCGGGCGTTCCGCGCGAGATTCCCGCCGCGCTTGGCGCGCTGTGCTCAGCCTCGCCGCCTGGCCAGAAAGGCGGCGCCTGGCGGGATGGGCCGCACGCCATCACAGACCTTCGGAACGGAGTCGTGCATCCCACGCGGAGTCGCCGGCTGAAGTTGGGGGTCCCCGACTTGCCGTGGCTGGACGCGGCCAGCCTCACCCTGTGGTACGTGGAGCTGGTGCTGCTGCGTCTGCTTGAGTATGACGATGCATATCGAAGCCGGCTCACGTTCGAGAAGCTAGAAGTCCCATGGGCCGGAGGACTTCGGACGCCGTTGGCGTAGAGTGGTCCGCGACGCCGCCCCGGCTGAGGCCCGGGCAGCCCGAGCGCGGCCCGATCCCTGCGGGGCTGGCGGCGCTACCCCGACCAGTACTTCTGGGTTCACCTTGGGCTGACGCGCCTGTACCACCTGCGGCGGGACTTCATCCGCGATCGAGGCCCGGCGTCATGCCGGCAACCGTCCTGTAGAGCGTAGTGCGGGAGATCCGCACGCTACGTTCGTTAGGGGGACGGAGGCTCCGTCGTGAGTGCGGGGCCTCCTCCCACCAGCTAGCCGGGGACGGTCGGGAAGGAAAGCGATGCGCGCGCTCCTGTTCGACTTCGGCGGCACGCTCGACGCGGACGGCGTGCCGTGGAAGGACCGGATCTTCACGCTCTATCGCGCGGAGGGCGTCGACGTCCCGCC
>JACQGZ010000292.1 GCA_016199305.1 Armatimonadota bacterium
GAGGTCGAGGGCCGGCTCAGGCTGGTCGTAGTGCATCTAACAGGGGCGACGCGCGACTTTCCGGCCGGACCCCCGGAGGTCCACGCGCGCTACCGGCACGTCGGCCAGCCCGTCCTCATCCCCGGGGATATGGGCCGCTACTCCTTCGTCGCCGTGGGCGCCGACGGGGCGATGCGGGAGACCTTCGGCTCGACCTGTCACGGGGCCGGACGGGTGCTGGGGCGGAAGGCGGCGACCCGGGCGCTGGCCGGCGTCGACGTGGCGGCGGAACTGCGCAAGCGAGGCATCGTCGTCCGGGCGCAGGACCGCTCGCTGCTGGCCGAGGAAGCCTCCCAGGCCTACAAGGACGTGGCCGACGTGGTGGAGGTGTGTCAGCGGGCCGGGATCAGCCGGCGCGTCGTCCGCACGCGGCCGATCGGGGTGGTCAAGGGGTAACCGATGGATTTTCGCCTGACCGACGAGCAGCGCCTGATCCACCAGACGGTGCGCGACTTCGCCGGCCGCGAGCTGCGCCCGCACGCCGAGCAGTGGGACCGCGAGGGGACCTTCCCCCCCGCGCTCATCCCGAAGATCGCGGACCTTGGACTGTGGGGCATGACCGTGCCGGCGGCGCACGGCGGCTCAGGCATCGATACCCTGAGCATGGCCCTGGCCATCGAGGCGCTGGCCTGGGGCGACGGCGGCGTGGCGCTGGCGGTGGCCTCCCACAACTCCCTGTGCACCGGGCACATCGCGCGCTTCGCCAGCGAGGAGCAGAAGCGCCGCTACCTCCCCCGGCTCGCTGCCGGCGAGGCGCTGGGGGCCTGGTGCCTGACCGAGCCCGGCGCGGGCAGCGACGCGGGGGCGATTCAGACCCGGGCGGACCGGCGCGGCGACGAGTGGATCCTAAGCGGGACGAAGGTCTTCGTCACCCAGGGCTCGATCGGCGGCGTCTACGTGGTCATGGCGGTGAGCGATCCGGGGGCGGGCCGCGACGGCATCTCGGCTTTCATCGTGGAGCGGGAGACGCCGGGGCTGCGCATCGGCAAGAAGGAAGAGAAACTGGGCGTCCGCAGCAGCGACACCGCCGAGGTGGTCTTTGAGGAGTGCGTGGTGCCGGACGCCCACCTGGTTGGCCGTCCCGGGGAGGGGTACCAACAGGCGATGCGCGTGCTGGAGAGAGGACGCATCGGTATCGGGGCGATGGCGGTGGGACTGGGGCGCGCGGCGCTGGAGGCCAGTGTCGCCTACGCGCAGGAGCGCCGCGCCTTCGGCCGGCCCATCGCCGAGCATCAGGCGCTGGCCTTCATGATGGCCGACATGGCCGCCGAACTGGACGCCGCCTGGTTGCTGGTGGCCCGCGCCGCCACCCTGGCCGATCAGGGCCGGCCGTTCCGCCGGGAGGCCTCCATGGCCAAACTCTACGCGTCGGAGGCGGCAGCGCGGGCCGCGGCCAAGGCGGTGCAGATCCACGGCGGGTACGGCTTCATCAAGGGGTACCCCGTGGAGCGGATCTATCGCGACGTGAAACTCTGCGAGATCGGCGAGGGGACATCGGAGATCCAGCGAATCATCATCGCCAAATCGTTGCTCGAGGCCTGACCATGGCTGACACCTTCCTGGAACGGCTCGACCGCGGGCCGCTGCTGGCCGACGGCGCGATGGGCACGATGCTCTATGCGCGCGGCGTCCCCTTCGACCAGGGGTTCGACGCCCTCAACGGGGAGCACCCGGAGGTCGTCACCGCCGTCCACGCCGAGTACATCGCCGCCGGCGCCGAACTGATCGAGACCAACACCTTCGGCGCCAACCGCTTCAAGCTCGGCCTGCACAACCTGGAGGATCGGGTCCGCGCGATCAACCTGGCGGGGGCCGCGGCGGCGCGGGCGGCGCGGGAGGCCGCCGGCCGGCCGGTCTGGATCGCCGGCTCGCTCGGCCCGATCGGCCGCCCCCTCGCCCCCCTGGGCTCCACCAGCGCGGCCGACGCTCGCGCGGCCTTCGCCGAGCAGGCCGCCGCGCTGGCCGAGGGAGGCGTGGACGCGCTGATCCTCGAGACCTTCAGCGACCTGCGCGAGCTCGCCGAGGGGGTGGCCGCCGCCCGCGCGGCGACCGACCTGCCCGTCATCGCGCAGATGACCTTCACCCACGAGGGCAAGACC
>JACQGZ010000293.1 GCA_016199305.1 Armatimonadota bacterium
ACGATGCGGGTGGATACGGACGCGGAGAGCGCGTATCCGCACGACCTCGCCTACGCGGAGGCCGCCCCCGGCGGGTAGCTCGGCGATCCAAGCGGCGACGGGCGCCTCGCCCGGAGCCTGCCGCCGACGCTTCTCCGATCACGATCCGCCAGGGAGCGATCCGACGCGTCGAAGCGGCGGGATCGCCTGAGCCCGGAAGGGCGACCGTCCTGCGAACGCCCGGACCGCTCCATCGTCCGGCCGCCCCACCAGGCAGAACCGGAACGGGAAGGTTCGCTCCACCCGCCAGGAGCGGAGCCCGGCCTCCCGGGCCAGCGCGGACAGCTCCGGGGGGGTGAAGCCGAGGGACACGGTGTGGCGGCTCTTGGGTCCGAAGAGCGGCGACCGCGACACCCGCGCGAGCAGGCGCATCGCCAGGGGCGGGAACCAGTGCCGCACCAGGTCGCTCACGAGAATCGCCCGGGGTTCGAGCGCTGCGAAGGCCCGCAGCAGAGCGGCCGCCTGGGCGGTGGGGAAGTAGTGGAGGAACATCGAGCAGGTGACGATGTCGAACGCGCCCGGCCGGGAGGGCAGGTGAAACGCGTCACCTCGCACGATGCGGATCTCGGGGAAGGCCCGCGCGGCGGCAGCCGCGCGGGCCACCGCGGCCGGGTGCAGCTCCACAGCCACGATGCGGAGGCGGATTCCCCGCCCTCTCGCCCAGGTCACCAGGGCGCGGGGAATGTCCCCGCCGCCCGTCGCCACGTCGAGGATCCGGATCGGCTGCGGCCACCCGGGGTCCAGCAGGCGGCGCAGCGGACGGAGGAGCGCCCGGCATCCCCCGAAGCGCCGGTTGGCCGTCTCGAGCGACGGCAGGGCGGCGGGCCCGAACTCCCGCGCGAAGTCCGGCCACGGGGTCGGGACGGGCCCGGGCCGGCTCATCCCCCCCCCGCAGGCTGTCGTCCCAGGATCACGTCCTCCGGTCCGCCCGGTCCGCCGGCCACGCCGCGCGACCGATCAACCCCGTGCCTGCCGACGGAGGAAGGTCGCTAGCCGTTCCCGGAGCTGCGAAGGCAGTTCCTCTTCGCGCAGTCGGCGGGTGGTCCGGACCGTGCTCCGGTAGGTGCTCACGAAGGCCGTGCACGGCCGGCAGTCGGCCAGATGGTGGTCCAGAGCACGGGCCGTGTCGGCGTCGAGTTCCCGGTCGAGGTACTGCGCAAGCAGGTCCACGATGTCCCGGCAGCGAAGCATCCCCAGCCCCTCCCTTGGCGTCGCGCGGGCCCTGACCTGCCCGGCGCCCCTTCGGCAAGCGTCGCTCGTCCCTAAGAGGGCCCTTCCTCCGCCCGGGATTCGGGAACGTGGCGGGAATCTCGCTCGCCGCCCCCGTCGTCCTAGCGGTGTCTGGACGGAGGCGGTCGCCCCGGGCAGAGTGGGCGCCCGGAGAGGAGGCCGCCCGTGCGCGGCCTGGAGCCTGTGAAGCTGTGCCGCAGCTACCCGAGGGGGGAGGACGACGATGGATGCTTATGACAGCCGGGGCGTGACGCTCGACCCCGGATTGACGCTGCTCGCGCTCCGCGCCCTCCGGGAGCGCGAGGGCCACTACCCGTTCCTCGACGGGGTCCGGCCCCGTTTCGGCTGGGGCCAGGTGCTCTCGGGTCTGAAGAGCTGGCGGAACGGCCTCGAGGCTTCCGGCGCCGGCTCGTAGGGTCCCGGACGATGGCCGCGGAGCCGGGTCGATCCAATCGGGGGACTTCTTCGCTTGATATCGGCGAAGTCCGCCGGCTCCTGGAAGGAGCCAAGGCCGTCGCACGCGAATTGGATCGCGTCAAGCGGCTTCTCGTCCACGCGATCCAGCACAGCGAGACGCTTCTTCAGTGGCCCCCCAACGCAGGGCCGCGCGAAGACGAGACTCGTCCCTGATTCCGGGACTGCTCTTGCTGTCATGAGCCGATTCGCTATCCGGCCGACGCCAGCCAGCCTCGTCGTGCTCGCGCTCCTGCTCGCCCCGTCCCTGAGCGCCTGGGCAGCCGGGGCCCGGACCATGCTCTCCGTAGTCGTGCAGCTCGAGAGGTCCACCGGTGAGTCGACGCCGTCCGGCGGGGCGCCAGCGGCGGGGCCGGAGCGGTTCGGGGCACTCCCGGAGTCGTACCCGTGGGTACGCCTGGCCAAGGCGCTCGTGCCGGCCGTGGTGAACGTGCGGACCGAGCATGCCCAGCGCGGCATCCGCGGCCTCGGCTCCGGGTTCGTCGTCGAGCCCGACGGCTACATTGCGACGAACCACCACGTGGTGGATGGGGCGAGCTCGATCACGGTGACCTTCACTGACGGCACGAGCCTGCCGGCCCGGCTCGTCGGAAGCGACCCGGAAACCGATCTCGCCCTGCTCAAGGTGGACGCGACCGGGCTCCCGACGATCCCGCTGGGCAGCTCGGCCGCGCTCGAGGTCGCCGAGCCGGTCATGGTGATCGGGAACGCCCTCGGCCTGGATCACACCGTGACGGTGGGTATCATCAGCGGCACGGGCCGGGTGATCGGCGCCGGGCGCTACGACGACTTCCTCCAGACCGACGCGGCGATCAATCCGGGGAATTCCGGGGGGCCGCTCGTCAACACGCGAGGCGAAGCGGTCGGGATCAATACCGCCATCGCGAGCGCAACCGGAGGCTTCCAGGGCGTGGGATTCGCCATCCCGATCGACCTGGCCAAGCCGATCCTCCGGCAGCTGGGGACCGCCGGGCGGG
>JACQGZ010000296.1 GCA_016199305.1 Armatimonadota bacterium
CTCCCAGTGCGGTCTCCACCTCCTCCGGACCGATCTCGCGGAGCTCACTGACGCCGCGCACGGGGGCCAGCATGTGCACGCGATCCGAGACAACCTGGTAGAAATCACGATCGCTGCTGACGATGCGCGCTTCTGACCCAACATGGCGCGTCAGCAGGGTGGCGATGACGTCGTCGGCTTCGAATCCGGCCACCAGAAATGGATGGAGGCCCAGCGCCGCGACCAACCGCATCGCATAGGGGAGTTGGCGTTTGATCTCCTCGGGATGCTCATAATGATTGATCTTGTAGCGGGGATCGAGACCGTGCTTGCGCAGGGGCGGGTCGGCGGTAAAGGCGACCGCCATTTGCGAAGGGCGACCGTGTCGCAGCAGGGACTGCAGCATCAGGTTGAAGCCGTGCAGCCCGTTCGTCGGCAACCCGGCCTGATTGGTGAAGTAGGGCACGGCATTGGCGGCCCGGTAGAGCAGGCTGTCCCCGTCGACCAGATAGAGGAGTCGTGTCACGGCAGCGAACAGGAGGGATTTCCTGGGAGTGGCGGAGGGGGTGGGATTTGAACCCACAAGGGCCGCGAGGCCCGGCGGTTTTCGAGACCGCTCCGATTCCGGGTTCCGGACACCCCTCCGCGGAGCCCAACTTCTCTATTTTACCGTGTGAGCGCTGCGGCTGGAAGCCGTCGGCCGATCCTAGAGTCCCTCGACGATCTTGCCGATCTCCTGCTCCGTGTAGCCCCGCAGCGTCTCGGTGCGGGCGGAGCCGACCGTCCCCACCCAGATCGAGAACTTGCTCGCCGTCTCGTCGTTGGGCGCCTCGAAGACCGCCACGGCGTCGTAGCGGCCCATCGTCCAGACGATCTCGCGGAACCTGATGCCCATTTTCTCCGCCTGCGCCCGGGCCCGCTGGGCCCGCTGCACCGTGTCCTTGGCCGCCGCCACTCCCTGCGGCGTCCAGGTGATCAACTGCACGTAGACCGGCATCTCGATCGCCCCCTTGTGACCGCCCGTGGAAGTGGGAGAAGGTTCGGGACCCGCCCGCCGTCCCCCTGCATTCGTACCACCGTTCGGTCATAATGGTGGAGGCTTCAAGGATAAGCGCAGCGACCCGGCAATGGCGATCACCGTTCAGGAAAGACCCACCCCCGACCAGGTCCACATCTGGCGGCAGCACCGGCAGGATGAGGGCGATGCGGCCTACCTCTACCGGCGCATCGCCGCCGCAGAGGCGGACCCGGCCCGCGCTCGGATCTTCGAGGACCTGGCGGTTGTGGAAGACCGGCACGTCTCCCGCTGGGAGGAGATCCTCCGTGATGCCGGCGCCCGGATGGGGCCGCTGCGGCCGAGTGCCCGCGCCCGCCTGCTGGCGCTGATCGGGCGGACCTTCGGCTGGAAACTGCTGATCTCCGTCCTCCTCTCCGAAGAGGGGCGCGAGATGAGAGGGTACCTGCGCGGGGCGCGCGACTACGGCCACGCCGCGGCATCGGAGGCGGCCCTGGAACTGGCGAAGGAATCCGCGGAGCACGCCGAACAGCTGGGCGCACTCCTGGGCGTGGAGGGGGAGCCCTGGCACCGCACCGGGTCCGGCGGCTTCCTGCGCAACGCCGTGTACGGCTTCAACGACGGTCTCACCGCCAACTTCGGCCTGGTCATGGGAGTCCTGGGGGCCAGCCTCCCCCAGCACATCCTGCTGGTCTCGGGGGTGGCTGGCCTCTTCGCCGATGCGCTCTCCATGGGCAGCAGCGGGTTTCTCGCCGCCAAGAGCGAGCACGAAGTCTACGCGCATGAGATCGCCGTGGAGCGGGAAGAACTGCGGCTGATGCCGGACCTCGAAGAGGAGGAACTGGCCCTCCTCTATCAGGCCCGCGGGGTCAAGGCGGGGACCGCGCGACAGACCGCGCGGGAGGTCATGCGACACCCCGAACGCGCCCTGCAGGAGAAAACGCAAATGGAGCTGGGGATCTCCCCGGCCGGCATGTCCCCACTGCGGGAAGGGTGGATCACCGGCCTGGCGACCGCGGTGGGCGCCGCCATCCCGGTGCTGCCCTTCATCCTCCTCCGCGGCGCGTCGGCGGTCTGGACCGCCTTCATCATCAGCATGCTGGCCCACTTCGGCGTGGGCGCGGCGCGCAGCGTCTTTACGGGGCGGGGCGCCCTGCGCAGCGGCATCGACATGTTCCTGGTGGGGCTGGGCATTGCCGGCGTGGGCTACCTCGTCGGGGAGTGGATCTCCCGGGTGCTGTAGGGTCAGTGGGGTTAAAGGAACAGGGGCTTTTTTCGGATGGGTCGAAGTAGAAGGCGGATTCCAGCGCAGACAAAGGGGGCGTGAACGATGAAGGTCGGGCGGGTCCTTCGGGCGGCGGCCGCGTCGCTGCTGCTGGCCGCGGTGCTTATTCTTCCCGCGGGAGCGGGCGGTGCGGTAAGCATCACCTTCTGGCATGGGATGAGCGGCGTGCTCAACCCGGCCATCGACGAACTGACCAACGACTTCAACAAACTCAACCCCGGCATCGCCGTTGCCGCGCAGTATCAGGGCGGCTACGGTACCCTCAACCAAAAGCTGATCGCCGCGGTGGCCGCGGGCAGTCCGCCCACGATCACCCAGTTGTTCCCCACCTGGGCGGAGCAATTGATCCAAGCCAAGGCGATCGTGCCCATGGAGAACTTCTTCAAGGGTCCGGACGGGCTCACCGACGAGGAACTGAACGACATCCTCCCACTGCTGCGCCAGGCCAACACCTTCAACGGCGTCATGTGGACGATGCCGTTCAACAAGAGCCTCTACCTCCTCTTCTATAACGAAGACCTGCTCAAGCAGAACAACCTGAAGGTCCCGGAGACCTGGGACGACCTGCTGAAGGTGGCCAAGGCGCTGACAAAGGAGGAAGGCGGGCGCACCGTCCGCTACGGCTTCACGGTCCGGACGACGGAGGACTACTTCTTCACCTTCCTCCTCACGAACGGCGGCGAGTATATACGCGGCCCGAAGGAGGTCGCCTTCAACAGCCCCGCGGGGGTCGAGGCGCTGCAGTTCCTCTACGACCTGGTGCACACCCACAAGGTGTCTTACGTGATCCCCGGATTTCCCGACCCGGACTTGGGGGCCGGCAAGACCGCGATGTACATCGCCACAAACCCGGGTCTCGCCTTCGCGAAGGCCGCGGCAGCCGGCCGCTTTACCGTGGGCCT
Source organism: Armatimonadota bacterium (assembly GCA_016199305.1). GTDB lineage: Bacteria > Sysuimicrobiota > Sysuimicrobiia > Sysuimicrobiales > Humicultoraceae > JACQGZ01. The sequence goes on from JACQGZ010000296.1 coordinate 3,182, forward strand.
GGCCCCCCTCCCGTTCAAGAAGACCAGGGCCACGATCCTCTCGGGCACCGACGTGGCCATCCTGGCGAAGGCCACGCCCGAGCAGCAGGCGGCGGCCTGGAAGTTCATCAAGTGGATTACCAGTACAAATGCTCAGGCGCGATGGTTCATGAAGACCTACTACATGCCGGTGCGACGGTCCGCTGTAGGCTCCTTCTTGGCGCGCGTCTACATCCGTGACAATCCGGAGCACCGCGCAGGGCTTGATTCGCTGGGCATTGCCAAGACCGAGCCGAGCTACGCCGAGTGGAACGAGATCCGCGGCATCGTCCAGAACGCC
>JACQGZ010000290.1 GCA_016199305.1 Armatimonadota bacterium
CCGACCCGGCCACCAAGCGCATCTCCCGCCGCCTCGAGGACGCGCAGCTGGCGATCGATGGGGCCGCGGCGCTGGCCGACCTGATTCGCGGGAAGATCGGCGAGGGCGAGCGCCGCGACCTCGACAACCTGCTGATGAACCTGCGCCTCAACTTCGTCGAGCAGCGGGCCAAAGGCTAGGCCGGTCGGTCCGCGCCCGCGCGCGATCAGCGCTTGCCCGAGAACTGCCTGACTGCCGCCTCGATGCCGCGGCTGGTCAGCCCGTGGGCGAAGGGACCGTCCGGGTTGTCGAAGGTCCACACGTGCAGCGCTTCGGTCTTTCGCTCCACGAAGGTGGTTCCCGGCGGGCACTGGCCGTCCATCGAGCGGCCGGCCCGGCCCGTCCCATCGAGGCACTCGTGGCTGTGCCATTCCGTCAGCGGACCCCCCGGGCGCGGCCCCTGTCCCTTGAGGGCTTTGAACTGCGCGCCCAGCAGCACCATCTCGCCGGTCTGCAACTTCATGTAGACCAGCCCTTCCGGGCGCTGCGCGTCGAGGGTCTTGCCGTCCTGGATGTAGGCGGGGTTGCTGAAATGGGCCGGTCCCCAGGTCATGAACCGGAAGGGGCCGCTCTGCTGAAATCCGTCGGTCTGGCCCGCGGTCACCCTCGCCCAGCGGGCAATGCCGGCCTTGACCTCGGCGACCAGTTTCGCGGCGGCCGCCTGCTGTTCGGGCGTCGCCGCGACACTCTGACCGCTCGAGCCGTGCTGCCCGTGGCCACCCTGGGACTGCGCGGCAACCAGTGTGGTCCCCGCGGTCAGAAGGAGAGCGGCCAGCACCGTACCAACGCGCACACTCGAAGAGAAGGCGCGCATCGCGATCACCGTCCTCCCAATTGACGGACGGCCGCCCGGATGGCTTCGCCCGACAGGCTGTGCGAGAATGGGCCGTCCGGGTTGTCGAAGGTCCAGACGTGCATCATTTCCACCCGCTCACCCACGAAGAAGGACCCCGCCGGGCACTGTCCCGGGCCCGTGGCGATGGCGACCGAGCCGGTGCTGGTGATGCAGAGGTTGTCGTGGGTGTGCCAGTCGGTCAACGTCCCGCCGGGCCGCGGCCCCTGTCCCGTGGGCGCGCTGAACATCGCTCCGATCAGCGCGACATTTCCCCCGGGCACCTTCATGTAGACCAGGCTCTCCGGGCGCTCCGGATCGAGGATCCGGCCGTCACGGCTGTAGGCGAAGTTGGTGAAGTGGGCGGGGCCCCAGGCCAGAAACCGCCAGGGGGTTGACTGGACGTACCCGGCGGTGACCGCAGCGTTGACGCTGGCGTAGGGCGCAATCCCCGCGCGGATGTCAGCCAGGAGCTTGGCGGCCGCCGCCCGCTGCTCGGCTGTCGGGCCGGCCGCCGGCGATGCGGCGGGGGCAGGTGTCGTGCCGTGCCCCTCATGTCCGCTGCCATCTGTCATCTCGGTGGCCGCGTGCACGTCACCCGCTTCTCCGCGCCCGTCCTCTCCAGCCACAGCCGCTGTGAACGTGAGCGCCGAGAGCATGACGAGCGCCGCGGAGGCCACCACCGCGACGGCCCGGCGACTCAGTGTGGCGCCCGGCCGACGAATGGCCTGCCCGAGCAGCAGCAGGATGGTGCCGACCACGACGAGCGCCACCCCGCCGGCAAAGAGCGCATGACCGGGATTCGACATCGTGAAGACCCCCTCTCGCATCGCCAGATGCGGATCCAGGCTGTGCAGTCTGGCGTCCCACGCCAGGCCGAGCAGCAGGGTCACATTCCCGGCGAAGATCAGCCACGGAGCGGGACGCGTCAGCGTGTGCATATGATCGCCTCCACCCGATGCTGACGGGAGGGTGCGGCGGGGAGTTTAGTCTGGACCGCGGAAGGCGAAAATTCCCCTGGAGCGCACGCCTAAAATCGCCGCCTCTTGTGCATGAAGTCATGGTATGGATTCCCTGGACCTGTTCGAAGATCTCGGCTGGCTGGTGCTCGTCATGGTGAGCGCCTTCACGCTAGCCTTCACCTGGTTCCCCCACTAAGCGCACAGGGCACCCTTCCGCCTCACTTCGACATGTCACGGTTCGACGTATCGTCGAATGCTGACACGTGGAATTCCCACGGATCGTGAGCCGTTTTCCCTTGGACGACCCTGTGGCCGCCTATAATGAAGCCGGGAGCGAAAATCGTCCCGTGAGAGCCGGATGGCCGACCGTCTGAAATCCGCATCGAGCGCCTACCTGCAATCCGCCGTCGAACAACCTGTGGACTGGTACCCCTGGGGGCCGGAGGCCTTCGAGCGGGCGCGGCGGGAGGACAAACCGATTCTGCTGGACATCGGCGGCGCATGGTGCCACTGGTGCCACGTCATCGACCACGAATCCTACGAGGATCCCCAGACCGCCGAGATCATCAACACGCACTTCGTGGCCATCAAGGTCGACCGCGACGAGCGGCCGGACGTGGATGCCCGCTATCAGCACGCCGTCCAGGCCATCTCCGGCCAGGGCGGATGGCCGCTGACGGCATTTCTCACCCCGGAGGGCAAGGTGTTCTTCGGCGGCACCTACTTTCCGCCGACCGACGCTCAGGGTCGTCCCTCATTCAAGCGCGTCCTGCTGAGCGCCGCGCAGTACTACCGCGACAACCGGGAGGATGCGGAGCGGGTGGCTGCGGATCTGCAGCGGCAGTTAAGCGTCACACTGGCGGGGACGGCCCCGGGCGATCTTGACCCGTCTCTGGTGGACCGGGCCATCGACGACATCGCCCGCGCCTTCGACATGACCAACGGCGGCTTCGGGCGGGCGCCCAAGTTCCCGCACACCGGCTCCATCGACCTCCTCATCCGCCGCGCCTTCCGCACCCGGGACGAGCGGCTCCTCACCATGATCACCCGGACGCTGGAGAAGATGGGGCGCGGCGGCGTCTACGACCTGCTGGGCGGCGGCGTCCACCGCTACTCGGTGGACGCCCACTGGATCGTGCCCCACTTCGAGAAGATGCTGTACGACAACGCGGGGTTGCTCACCAACTACGTCCACGCC
>JACQGZ010000299.1 GCA_016199305.1 Armatimonadota bacterium
AGGACGGAGCGGGCGAGGTGCCCGGTAGCCGGGTCGCGGGTGCGGTTGAAGGTGAAGATCACGTCGTCCGCGTTGAAGCGGTCGCCATTGTGCCATCGGACGTTGCGGCGCAGGCGAAAGGTCCAGGTGAGCCCGTCAGGCGCGACCTCCCAGGATTCGGCCAGGTCCGGGCGGGCGATCAGGCCCGCGTCGATGTGCGTCAGACCACTGAGGACGTTGCTGGTGACGGTGAACTGGACGACCTGGTTGACGAAGGCGGGATCGAAGTTGGTGAATTCGCGGACATCCCAGGCGGCCCTGAGTTCACCGCCGGGGCGGCCCTGCGCCAGAGCAGGCTGAGGGCGGAGGAGGACGTTGAGGTACTGCAACGCCCCGGCCGCGATCATCAGACGGAACATCTCCCGGCGGGTGATGCTGTGGCTGCTGAGGACGCTCCAGTCCAGCCCCAGACGAGGGTCAGCGGGATCGTAATCGGCGGCCCATTCCAGATCCTTCCGGAGACCCGGCGCGACCATGACGCCCCTCCCTTTATGCAGTTTTCGGAACGCGAATTTGACGCCATCGTAGGTGGCCTCCTGGGGGGTGTCAAGCCAGGGCAAGGACTTCGCGCCCCGACAACCGAACGATAGTCGGTGCCGCTGGGCCTTGCTGACTCAATCCTGATGAGGAGGGATCTGTCGTGAGCCGACCAATCTGGAGGTTGCCCGCCGCGCTGGCGCTGATCGCGGCGCTCCTGTTCGGGTTCTTGATGCCGGCCGCCGGCGCGCCCCGCGTCCGCCTCTCCATCGTCACCGGGGGCACCGGGGGGGTGTACTTCGTCCTGGGCGGCGGAATGGCCAAGCTGATCTCCGCCAACATCCCCGGCGTGGAGGTCACCGCCGAGGTCACGTCGGCCTCGGTGGACAACATGCGGCTGATCGGGGCGAAGCGGGCCGACCTGGCGATGACGCTGGCGGATACCGCCCTGGACGCCGTCAGGGGCACGGAGGCCTTCCGCGGGAGCGCCGTTCCGGCCGTGACCCTGTTTCCCATGTACAACAACTTCAACCATCTGGTGACGATCGAGGGGTCGGGCGTCAACACCGTGGCCGATCTCCGGGGCAAGCGCGTCTCCGTCGGCTCCCCGGGCAGCGGCACGGAGGTCACCGCGCTGCGCCTTCTGGAGGCGGCAGGCCTCGATTCCGACCGCGACATCCGCAAGGACCGGCTGGGCGTGGCGCCCTCGGTGGATGCGCTGCGCGACCGGAAGATCGACGCCTTCTTCTGGAGCGGGGGCCTGCCGACCTCGGCCGTGCTGGACCTGGCGGCGACCCCCGGGCTGCGGATGAAACTCGTCCCGCTGGACACGGTCCTGCCGGCGCTGCAGCGGAAGTACGGCGATGTCTACTTCCGATCGGTCATCGGCAAGGACATCTACCCCGGGGTGACGGCGAACGTGCCGACCATCGGCGTGGTCAACCTGCTGGTCGTCCACCGGGACTTCCCCGCCGACCTCGCCTACCAGATCGTGAAGCTGGTCTTCGAGCGGCGCGGCGAACTGGCCCAGGTGCATCCGGAGGCGGCCAACATCACGCTGAACGGACTGGCCACCCGGGCGCTCCTGCCGGTGCACCCGGGAGCGGCACGCTATTACCGAGAGCGCGGGATCGAGGGGTTCTAGCTCAGGGGCGTCGATGCGTCTGCTCGCCCTGATCGGCGTGGGGATCGTTGGCGCCGGCCTGGCCTGGCCTTCGACGATCCTCCTGGTTGCGGATGAGACCGGCGCGACGCTCTGGCGGGCCCCGGTGGCCGAGGGCAGCGCGGTCGTGCTCCATTACACAAACTCCCTCTACCTGGCCCCGGTCTGGGAACGGTTCGAGGTGCGGGGCGGCCGCCTCCATCTTCTGGAGGTCAGCAGCACCAGCGAGGCCGTGCTGGACTACAACCGCCTCGCACCGCCCTATCGACGGCATGGCCCTCGGCTGGCAGCTGCCGTCTCAGGGGTCACCCTGGATGTCCTGCCGCTGCGGGTCGGGGCGCGTGGCCGCCCCACGCTCCAGGTCGGCGGCGTGACCCTGCCGCTCTACGAAGCCGGAGTGGGCACGGGTCTACGCGTGTCTGTGCGCCGGGAGTCGCGCTTCCTCACCTGGGCCGCGCGTCCCTGATGGCTCAGGAGCCCGAAGCCTCCCTCCCCAAGTCTCAGGAGGAACTCGAGGAGCTCGTCGAGACCTTCGAGGGGAAGACCCGCCACCTCGGGGGACTGGCCGGCTGGCTCATCACCGCCGTCCTCGTCCTGATGAGCCTCTACCATCTATATGCCGCGCAGGCCACCTTCATCCGCCAAATCCATCTCACCATTCACCTGCTCTTCGTGCTGGTGCTGACCTTCCTGCTCTATCCCGCGCGGAAGAGCGCCCTCAGCCGGATCACCCCTGTCGATGTGGCCCTGGCCGTGGCGGCGGTGGCCACGTTGGGCTACGTCTTCATCGTCTTCGAGGCCTTCATCTACCGCGCGGTCATTCCGACGCAGTGGGACCTGATCTTCGGCACGATCACGATCCTGCTGGTGCTGGAGGCCACCCGGCGCACCGTCGGCAACGCCCTGCTCGTCCTGGTCGTCGCGTTCCTGGCGTATGGGTTCGTGGGACCCGCCCTCCCGCCGCCGCTCACCCACCGGGGGTACGATCTGGCCCGCATCGTCGGCCAGCTCTACATGACACTGGAGGGGATCTTCGGCGTGCCGCTGGAGGTCTCGTCCACCTTC
>JACQGZ010000300.1 GCA_016199305.1 Armatimonadota bacterium
ATCCAGACCGGCGCCCGCGACGGCATGCAGAGCCTGGACCAACACCTGAAGACGCTGCTGAAGCTGCGCAAGATCGATCAGGACGAGGCGGTGAAGCGGGCGGAGCAGCCCGACGCCTTCCTGCAGGACCGTGGCGCCCCGGCCGGGATGGAGGTCCTCGGCCTCGCCCCGCGCCGGCCATGACGCACATCGACGATCTGCTGATTCACATGGAGGCGCACGACGCCTCCGACCTCTACCTGAAGAGCGGGGTCCCGCCGGTGCTGCGGGTGGCGGGAGACCTCGTTCCGGCCGGGGAGGCGCCGCTGAGCGACGAAGCGATCCTGCGGATGGCCGAGGAGATGATGTCGGAGCGGCACCGCCGTGAGTTTGACGCGCACCGGCGCGCCGATATTGCATACACTTCGCAAACCCTGGGGCGCTTTCGCGTCAACGTGTACGTTCAGCGCGGTTCGCCGGCCGTCGTCATCCGCCGGGTGCGCAGCCAGATCCCTTCGTTTGAGGAGCTGCGCCTGCCGCCGGCGGTGGCCGAACTGTCGCTGGCCCCCCGCGGGCTGGTGCTGGTCACCGGTCAGACGGGGTCGGGGAAGTCCACGACGCTGGCGGCGATGATCGCCCACCGCAGCCGGGAGCGGTCGGGGCACATCGTGACGATCGAGGATCCAATCGAGTTCGTGCACGCCGATGCCCGCAGCCTGGTCAGCCAGCGCGAGATCGGCACGGACTGCGAGTCCTACAGCCTGGCTCTGCGGGACGCCCTCCGCCAGGCGCCGGACGTCATCCTCATCGGGGAGATCCGCGACGAGGAGTCCGCCGCGGCCGCCGTGCACTTCGCCGAGACCGGCCACCTGGTGCTCAGCACCCTGCACTCGACCAACGCCAGCCAGACGCTGGAACGGCTCCTCCACTTCTTCCCCCCGGTCACCCATGCAGGCGTGGCGCTGCAGCTGTCCCTCAACCTGATCGGGTTGGTCGCCCAGCGTCTCCTCCCGCGGGCCGATGGGCCGGGACGGGTGGTGGCCGTCGAAGTGATGCTGTCGACGCCGCGCATCCGCGAGTTGCTACGCGCCGCCGACCTGGCCGGGATTCGCACCGTCATGCAGTCCCCCGCCGGCATCCAGGAAGGGATGCAGACCTTCGATTACGCGGTCTATCGGTTGGTGCAGGGGGGCCTGGTCGATCAGGACGCGGCGATGTCGGCCGCGGACAGCCCCAACGACCTCCGCATGCGCCTGAAGGGATTGCTGTAGCGGCACCCGGCGGCACGATCCTCATTTTCGCTTCCGCTTCCGGTAGACGTCACGCCGATGGCGCACCGTCTCCAGCCACACCACGTCCTCTCCTGAATCGTAGGCGTAAACGATCCGATAACTTCCGACGCGATACACTACGGCCTCTCGAAGTACCGTTCGTAACTCACGTATCGGCCGGTCTTGATGTCTTCCTGTGCCTGACGGATCTCTTCGAGCAGCGCCCGATCCGCCATGATCTCCAGCATTTCCACTTCCTCGATGCTCATGAGGACGGCCCTGGGCTGCGACCGGGAGGTAATGATGTAGCGGGACCCCTTCGCCGTGTCCTCGACAATCTTACGGAGGTTGCTGCGAATGGCGGCGACGCCGACGACCTTGTCTACGTTCACACCCCAACTGATCGGCTCAACCGGCCGAGAATTCAAGTGTACGTTTGATTGTACATCATATTATCAGAACTCGGTGTTCGGCATTGACATACGAACACTTGTTCGTATAATAGTGATGCCGACAGGGCTGAGAGATGAAGGACCTGCTGCCTCCTCCGACAGCCGTTCAGGGACTGGTCGTCCTGACGGGGCCGGACGCCTGCCTGACCGTCGGACTGCTCCTGGCCCTGCAGGCGGCTATCGAGCGGCGCCCCCTGCTGGTGATCGACGGCGCCAACGCCTTTGACCCCTACCTGATCTCGGATCTCGCCCGGCGGGTCGGCCTCCCGCCGCCGGCCCTCCTGAAGCAGATCCGTCTCTCGCGGGTCTTCACCTGCTACCAGCTGGAGGCGCTGCTGGAGGAGCGGCTGCTCCGCGTGCGCGAGCGGTTCACTCCCTACGGGCTGTTCCTCTCGGGACTCCTGGAGCCCCTGCTGGACGAGGAGGTCCACCGGGAAGAGGCGGTGCGGGTCTTCGGACGGATCCTCGCGGCGCTCGAGCGGGTGATCGAGTGGCCCTGGACCGTCGTCGCCGCGTGCCCCGATCAGGAGCGCCCTCCCCCTGGGCGGGAAGGCTTTCTTCCGCAGATTAAGCGGCGGGCGCGCCGGGTCTTCCGGGTGGCGGTGGAGGAGAAAGGGTGGCGGATCAGCGCCGAGGAGGCCGGCGGGTCCACCTGGCTGTGGCAGCCGCAGGTCGGAGCCCTGGTGGCCAGGAGGTGGTGGTGACCGATGGGACGGACCGTGGCCACGATGACGCAGGTCGTCGATCAGGAGGCGGCCAACTTCAGCCAGTTTCGCCGCGCCCTGCGCAGGGAGGATCAGGAGGTGTTCGACCGCCTCTTCGCCGCCGCCCGCCACCATGCCGCCCCGGCCGCGTACCAGTCGCATGCGTCTCCGTTTGAAACCATCCTCCTGGCGATGCTCCTCGAGCTGGGCAAGGCCGTGGTGGGGTTGCAGCATCGCCTGGCCGACCTGGAGCCGCCTCTGCCCATCGCCCCACCGCAGCGCGCTCTGCCCGGGGCCGGATCGGAGCCTTCGCTGCCTCCCGCCGGAGGGAGACAGCCCCGGCGCCGCGCCCGCGGCCCGCGGTGATGGCGGCCGGTGCGGGGCTGGCTCTTCGACGTCTATCCCTCAGAAGAGGGGATGGCGCTGTGGTTCCTCGACGAGGACGGCCGCCCCCAGCGGCTGCGCACCGAGTACCATCCGTCGTTCTATGCGGCGGGACCGTCCGCGGCCCTGGACCGCCTCGGCCGGCACCTGGCCCAGCGGGACATCCCCGCCGATCTGACGCCGGCCGTCCGGCAGGAACTCTTCTCCGGCGCCGACCTGGCCGTGATGCGAGTCGCGGTCCGCCGGCCGCTGCACTTTCCCGCCGCGGTGCGGCAGGCCGCGGCGACTCCGGCTCTCACCCTCTACACCTGCGACCTCAGCGCGGCGCAGCTGTTTCTGTATGAGAGCGGGTTCTTCCCCTTGGGCCGGTACGACATCGTGGCGGAGGACGGCGTGCTGCGGCGGGCCGAGCCGCTCAGCCGTCCCGAGGACCTGGAGTATGATGTGCCGCCGCTGCTGGTCATGCGCCTGCGGCTCGACGGCGACCCGATCAACCCCAATCACGGGTGGCGGAGCGAACTCGAGGTCTCGGTCCCAGGGGAGCACGTCGTCCTCAGCGGGGAGCGTCCGGAGGACCTCTGCCGCAGCCTCAACCGCCTGCTCGCCCGCTACGACCCCGACGTGCTGCTGACCGACTGGGGCGATCCGTTCCTGCTGCCCCGCCTGCTGCGGCTCAGCGCGCGGGCGGGCGTGCCGCTCGCCCTCAACCGCGACCCCCGGGCCGGGATCGGGATCCGGCGGG
>JACQGZ010000308.1 GCA_016199305.1 Armatimonadota bacterium
CAGGGCGACGATGGCCACCAGCATCAGGACGCTGGCCGCCATCGTATACAGGATGAACTTGGTCGCCGCGTAGGTCCGGTTGGGACCGCCCCAGATCCCGATCAGGAAGTACATCGGGATCAGCACCGCCTCCCAGAAGACGTAGAAGAGCACCAGATCGAGGCTGAGGAAGGTGCCGAGGGTGGCGGTCTCCAGGATGAGCATCGCCACCGCGAACTCCTTGATCTTCTCCTCGATCGAGCCCCATGAGGAGAGCAGCGCGAGGGGGAAGATCACCGCGGTGAGCAGCACCAGGAGCAGCGAGATGCCGTCGATGCCCACCACGTAGGCGATGCCGAGCGCCGGCACCCAGGCGCCCCGTTCCACGAACTGCATGCCGCCGGCCGCGGGGTCAAAGAGCAGGAAGAGGCGCACGGTCAGCGCCAGGGTGGCCAGGGAGACCGCCAGCGCCAACCAGCGGATCAGCGCCGGGCGCTCGCGCGGCGCCGCCATGATCAGCGCAGCACCGATGATGGGAAGGAAGATCGCCCCGGAGAGCATCTCAGCGGATCATCCAGAAGGCCAGGATGAACACCGTCCCCACCAGGATGATCGCCGCGTATTGCCTGACATAACCCGTTTGCAGCCGCCGCAGGCCGCGGGCTCCGCCGGCCACCAGCGCGCCCGTCCCGTTCACGACCCGATCGATCACGCCGAGATCCACGGGGCCGGCCAGGAAGTGCGCGGTGCGCTTCGCCGCCGGCACCAGCAGGCCGTCGTAGAGGTCGAGCAGGTACCAGTGGCGCGCGAAGAGGCGCCCCAGCCGCCCCAAGTTGGGATCGCGGCGCCCCCGGTACGCCCGCCAGCCGATGAGCAGACCGCCGACCCCCGCCGCGATGGAGAGGGCGGGTACGAGGAAGCCGGGCCCGGCGCCTGCCTCGGCCGCACCCTGGGGCGCCGGCGAGAGCGCGAGAAACTCCAGCAGCGGCGCGCCGGCCAGCTGCGCTCCCAGGAGTCCGCCGGCGACGCTCAAGAGCGTCAGCAGCGCCATCGGCCAGCGCATCACCGGGGGCGCCTCGTGCGGATGCCCCTCCACGTGCGTGGGACGGTCGAAGAAGGTATAGCGGGCCGCCCGCGCGATGTAGACCGCCGTGACGAACGCGGTGAGCAGTCCCAGCGCGAACGGGAGAGGACTCCCGCCGGCCGCGGCGTGCTCCCAGGCGCGCTCCAGGATGAGGTCCTTGCTGACGAACCCGGCGAGGGGCGGGATCCCCGCCAGGGCCAGGGCCCCGACGATGAAGGCCAGCGCCGTGTAGCGCAGCGGGCGGGCCAGGCCGCCCAGGGCGCGCATGTCGATGACGTTGTGCATCGCGTGCATCACGCTGCCGGCCGCCAGGAAGAGCAGCGCCTTGAAGAAGGCGTGGGTGACCAGGTGGAAGATCCCCGCCTCCGGCGCGGCGGTGCCGAGGGCCAGGAACATGTAGCCCAGCTGGCTGATGGTCGAGTAGGCCAGCACCCGCTTGAGGTCCCAGTCCACCAGGGCGATCGTCGCCGCGAAGAAGGCGGTGAGCGCGCCCACGCCGGCGATCACGGCCAGGGTGGGCGGCTGGGCGAACAGGGGAAAGAGGCGCGCGACCATGTAGACGCCGGCGGTGACCATGGTCGCGGCGTGGATCAGGGCGGAGACCGGCGTCGGCCCCTCCATCGCATCGGGCAGCCACGTGTAGAGCGGTAACTGCGCGGACTTGCCGGTGGCCCCGAGGAAGAGCAGCAGCGGGGCGGCCGCGGCCACTGTCCCCGCCAGCGCCTCGCCGGCGCGCGGCAGCATCGTCTGGATGTCGAGCGTGCCGAAGCCGCGCCAGAGCACCAGCATCCCCAGGAGGAAAGACGCGTCGCCGATCCGGTTCAGGAGAAAGGCCTTGCGGCCGGCGGCGGCGGCGCGTTCCCGATCGAACCAGAAGCCGATCAGCAGATAGGAGCAGAGACCGACCAGCTCCCAGCCGACGAAGAGGACCAGGAGGTCCTTCGCCAGGACGAGCAGGAGCATCGACCCCACGAAGAGGTTGAGATAGGCGAAGTAGCGGCTGTAGGCCCGTTCCTCCGCCATGTACCCGACCGAGTAGATGTGGATGAGCAGCCCGACGCCGGTGACGACGAGGGCCATCACGACCGACAGGGCATCGAGGAGCAGTCCGGCGCTGACGGTGAACTCCCCGGCGGCAATCCAGGTGAAGAGCACTTTCGTCTGGCCGCTCTCGGGCAGTGTGACGCGCGCGGCGACCGCGGCCGCAAACGCTAATGCCACGCTGCCGCAGCCGATGAGCGACACCCCCGGCCGCGGCAGGCGGCCTCCTCCCAGGCCGAGCAGCAGCCACCCCAGCAACGGCCACAGGGGGATCGTCCAGGCGAACTCAGCCACGGAGGAGGTCGATGTCGTCCAGGTTAAGGGTGGCGCGGGAGCGGAAGATCTCCACGATGATGGCCAGCCCGACCACCACCTCCACACCGGCCACCACGATCGTGAAGAAGACCGCCAGCTGCCCGTCCATCGAGTGGAGGTGCCGGCTGAGAGCGACGAAGGTCAGGTTGACGGAGTTGAGCATGAGCTCGATGGACATGAAGACGACGAGGGCGTTGCGGCGGACCAGGACGCCGGTCATCCCCAGCGCGAAGAGGAGGGCGCCCAGCACCAAGTAGTAGGGCAGCGGCACCATCAGGATTTCTCCGTGATCTGGTCGAGCACCCAGGCGCGCGCGCTGTCGGGCAGCTGGGCCGCCTCCATCGCCCTGCGCAGCAGCGCAAGGTCACACCCATGACGTCGCATCCACTCCACCAGCGGAACATATCGGTCGTCGCGGCCGCGCGCCAGCTCCGTGGCCAGTCGAAGCTCCAGCTTGATCGTCGGCACGGCATGCCGTCCAAACCGAATGAGCACATAGTGCGTATAGGGCCCCGCGCCGAGCGTCTCCGAGCAATCGGACTCGGTTGTCCATTCAACCGTGCTCACTTCCACCTGCGCGCCTCGGACGTCAAACGACGCGAAATACTGGCCGGCCTCGGGCAACCAGGCGGGGGGATTCACACACGGAAAGTCCTTAAGAGCCCGGGCGACGAGATCCACCCCTTCGCGTTTCTCGAAGAGGATGTCGACGTCCCCGGCGCGGATAGGCACGCCACGGATCACGGCGGCTGCTGTGCCGACGAAACAGTACCGCCGGCCTTCGAGTTCCGCGGCCGCATGGTCAAAGAGTACGGTCACCGCGTCGCGGATCGCCTCCTGGTCGAGGCTCGCTTGGGTGGTCACGGGCGCCTCCGCGCGGACTCTGTCCCTCGCTGCTCGCTCCCGCCCTCGGCCTGCTGCGGCGCGGGCACCCGAACCGGCAGTGTCCCCTTCGCCAGGACGACCGCCGCGATGATGCCGACGAGCAGGATGATGGAGGCCAGCTCAAACGGCAGCAGGAAGCGGGTGAAGAGGACGCGGCCGACCATCTCCGCCGTGCCGAATCCCGGCCCCGGCCCCACGGATGTCGCCGCCGGCGGCGCGGTCGCCGGCCGGATGACCGCGGAGAGCAGCCCGGTGAGAAAGAGCACCCCCAGCAGGGCGGCGGAGCCCCGGCGCACGCGCGGCCCGCC
>JACQGZ010000306.1 GCA_016199305.1 Armatimonadota bacterium
CCGGCCGGGCCACGGGGGTGGAGAGGGTGAGGCGTGGCCCCGTCGCCGGTGCCGCCGGCTGTGGTACCGCCCCCTCCGCCGTGAAACTGAAGGGTGCGCGGACCGCCTGCAGCCGGGGCACCCAGGCGAGGACGTCCGGCCGGACAAGGTCCCGGACCAGGGGCCGCACCAGGCCGACGCTGGTCACCAGCTGCCCCAGGTTGATCTGCGTCACCTTCCACCCGTAGGTGTAGATGACGGCCAACGCCAGCAGCAGGAGCGCCAGCGTCCAGGGGCGTGTCTGGGGGCGGGGGATCGCCGGCGGGGCCGGACGAGTGATCGTCTCGTTCGCCATCAGGCGATCTCCACCTCGACGGCTTCCTCGCCATAGATCTCCTTGAACCGCCCCTCGTCGATATCCTCTGGGTATCCCGTGAAGACGATGCGTCCCCCTTTGAGTGCGATCAACCGCGTGCCGTAGCGCCGGGCCAAGCTGAGGAAGTGCAGGGCGCAGAGGACGGTGATCCCATCCTCCTTGTTCATCTCCTCGATGTACTTCAAGACGGAATGCGACGTGGCCGGGTCCAGGCTGGCCACCGGTTCGTCCGCCAGGATCAGCCGCGGTTCCTGCATCAGGGCGCGGGCGATGCCCACGCGCTGCTGTTGACCGCCGCTGAGTTGATCCGCCCGGGTATTTGCTTTCTCCGGGATACCCACCCGCGAGAGATTCTTCATCGCCTGGTCCTTCAGCTCGCTGGGGAAGTAGTTCGTCAGCGCCCAACTGGGCGGCACGTAGCCGAGTCTTCCAGCGAGCACGTTGGTGAGCACGTGGGAGCGCTTCACCAGGTTGAACTGCTGGAAGATCATGCCGATCTGGCGCCGCAGGGCCCGCAGCTCCTCCGGCTTCAGCGCCGTCACCTCGACATCGTCGATGTAGATCTTGCCGGAGGTGGGCGCGATCAGGCGGTTGATGCACCGCATCAGCGTCGACTTACCCGAGCCGGAGAGCCCGATGATGACCATGAAGTCGCCGGGCTGGACCTCAAAGGTGACATCGTCCAGCGCCCGCGTGCCGTCGGGGTAGAGCTTGGTCAGGTGCTCGATCCGAACCGCCGCACCCTTCACGCCGGCCTCCCAAGATGCGTCGGGGAGGGGGTCTGCTGCCCGCCCCTCCCCGGCACACCGCGTGTCAACTCAGGACCTTACCGGACGAGCCTCGACAGATCCAAGCCCAGCAACTTCACCGCCTCCCGGATAGGGTTGAAGAAGGCGTCCAGCGTCGCGACCTGACGCCGGTTCACGCCGTACTTGGTGATGAGGAGGTTGTAGTCAGCGTACCCCTCGTGCTGGTAGAGTTTGAACACCGCATCTTTGCCGGGTTTGGTCTTCACGATGTCGAACATCGCCTTGATGATGGCCTGCTTGACCTCCCTGGGGAGGTCCTTCCGGAAGCTGATTGTGTCGCTGGGGATGTAGGGCATGACCGGCGGTCCGACGTACTCGAGAATCGCAACCTTCTGTTTCACATCGGGGAACTGGCGGATGACCCGCTCGCGCGCGTCGCTGCCGAACTTGTCGCCGAAAGTCGCCCCGGCATCGACGCTCCCCTGATAGATGGCGATGACCACACGGTCGTGGCTGCCCGCATAGATCACCTGGCTGAAGAAGGCGTCGGGGTCAAACCCCTTCCTTTTGATGTAGACCGCCGGCCAGAGTGCTGAGGACGTGGACGCCGGGTCCCCGAAGGCGAATCGCTTCCCCGCGAGGTCGGCGAGACTCTTGGCTCCCAGATCGGCGCGGACGAGGATCTGCGAGCCGAAGTATGGGAGGTTGGCGCGCACACTGATCAACCCCACCTCGGCACCACACCGGGCGTTGGCCAGCACGTACGCCAATGGCGCAAACCAGGCGATGTCCACGCGTCCGGCGCACAGGGCCTCGATGGTTGCCGCATAACTCGTCGGCACCGTCGCCTCAACCTTGTAGCGTGTGGCCACTTGCAGCAGGCGCGCGATCTGCGACCCGCTGGCCAGGACAGTCTCGGTGTCGAGCGAGGGCACAAACGCCATGACCAACTTCAGTGGAGCCTTCGATTGGCCCGCTGCCGGCGCGGGCATCGTGACCATCATTGCCACGACCGTCAGCCCCGCGACGGCCATCGCCACACGACGGAACTGTCTCACAGATAACCCTCCTTTGCTCACGGTTGCTTCCGTGGATTCCCGCTATGTCCTTCGGGATGCTTCCAGGCATCTCCTCCGGCACCCGGCAGTCCCCCGGAGGCCTTGATGGGACAGGACACTCATCTCATGGCAGAAGGATCTACGACGAGCTGGTAGCCCTCGCCGCCCGTGCTCAGGTCAACGCTTAGAGGCACTGTCACGTCAAGAAGTTCGAGATTGAACTCTAGCTCGGTGGCAACGCAGCCTGGCCAGCGGGCGGTCTGACACTCCACCTTTCTCCGGGTAAGTCTGGGAAAGGTCTTGCCGGATTGGCTGAGCGATACAGGAACGGCCTCCATCGCCGACTGGAACCCAGGTTCTCTCGGTTGCCGGGGGACAAACCAGACCTGGATAAGTAACCGACTACGCAGCCCCCTAACCAATTCGCTGGTAGCCGGGGAGGAAGGATCGCCGTAGACGAACGGGCGTTCCCAGGCAGCGATTGCCAGTCGCAGCCAGGGGGTCAGGAAAGTCACTTGAATCGTGCGGAAGCGAAGCAGGTCATCGAGGCGAATCAGGACTTCCTTTTGCCATTCAGAATCTGTACCGGGCCACCGCGTGGCGGGATAACTCAAACCGAACTCGAGGGCTTTTGCTGCCTCCGCCTCGGAGAGATCCGAGAACAACGCGGCTGCGGGAACCACCCCGATTACGGAAACAATGAGGACAGAGATGGCGAAAAGCACAAGGCCGACTTCAGTGCTGTTCATTGCCGACCGCTGGACACGACCCTCAACAGTACCTTTCACTGGGCTAGACTGATTCCCCTCTGATGTTACAGGTCAGAACTCTGCGCACATCCGAGTGCGTCGCATATAGAACGAGCGGGCGGCTAGGGGAACCGAGGGGCCGCCCGCCGTCGCCCTTAGGCGGCTAGGACTAGCACTTCGCGTACCCGCAAGAACGGCAGGTCGCGCAGCCGTTCTCATGGATGAGCGTGGCCCCGCAGTCGGGGCAGATGCCGGCGAATTCCAGCGGGAAGTCGCCGGCCAGCCGCGCGGTGAGATCCCCGTTCCCCCCGACCGCTGTGGGGTCGCCGTTGCCCTCGCCGGCCGGGACGGGCGCCCGCTCGAAGGAGAGCCGCTCCTGACGGGTCGGCCGGACCGGCTCGGGGAGGATGTCGGCGCGCGGAAAAGCCTTGTCCGGACGGAACGCCTCGCCGTAGAGCGCCCGCCCCAGCCCGAGGGCGACCGCCTGGGCGATCGTCGTCACGCGCACCACCGTGCCGTCGCTGCTGCGGTCGAGGGCCACCTCCTTGCTCTGCACCCGCCAGAGCTGCTCGATCACCTCGCGCGAATCCACCCCCGCCCGCAGCGCCAGCGAGGTGAGGCGGCCGATCGCCTCCGCTTCGACGTCGAAGGAATGGACGAAAACCTCACAGACCCCCATCTCATCCTCGTTCACCACCACGTAGATCCGGCCGCGCGGGGTCTCGATCCGCTCGGTGCGCCCGCTGGTGACCTTGGGGCGGGGGCGGGGCGCGGCGACGAGCTCGGGGGCCGGCGGCGACGCGACCGGAGGCACAGTCGGGGGAATGGAACCTAATGAAGTTCGATCGGTAGGGGGCGCGGCGGATGGAGCCAGCCC
>JACQGZ010000307.1 GCA_016199305.1 Armatimonadota bacterium
ACGATCTGAGGCCGCGGGTGGCCGGGGCGCGGCTCGACGGTCAACGACTTGGTGATGAAGCCGCCGAAGGCAGACAGGTCGATGGTGTGGCGGACCTCACGACCGAAGCCGAGGGTGCCCGGCGCCGCCAGTACCGGCGTGGGGAAGGTTACGCCGGCGATGGTGACGGCCAGCCGCGGCGCGGCCACCTCGGCGGCGGCCGCCGGCTGTTGGATCAGGACCGGGTCGGCAGACGTCACGCGCCGAGCCTCACGAGGCCATCGCGAACTCGAGCGTCCCGTAGCGTGCCGTGACGGGGAAGGGGATCACCGCGGTGACGTCCTCCGTCCCCCAGAGGTACTGGATCAACCGGTCGAAGCCCAGGCCATATCCCGCGCGCTGCACCGGTCCGTGGTCGAAGAGGGCCAGATAGGGGTCGAAGACCTGCGGGTCCCCGCCGGCGTCCACCAGCTGGCGGTACATCCGCGAAGAGTACAGTTTGTCGCGCAGGATCCCCGGGTCGTACTCGCGCGCGGACGAGCCGAAGGTCTCACCGGCCAGCGGGAGGAGGAGATCGCAGCACTCCACCGTAGCCGCGCCGTTGTCGCGCGTGTCCAGCATGTTGAAGAACTTGATCTCCCGCGGGTAGCGGGTGACGGAGACGATGCCGAAGCGCTCGGTCAGGGCGGCTTCGTCCGCGGCTTTGAGATCGTCCCCCCACTCCCGGCCCAGCAGGCGGATAGCATCCGCGTAGGGGATGACGTGGAAGGAGTTCAGGTCGCGGCGGAGGAGCTCCGCCCGGCCGGCGGGGAGCGCGGGGTGTTCCAGCGCCGCCTCGATCACCGCCCGCACCAGCCGCTGCTCGTGCGCCACGAGGTCGCCGAGCGTCCAGTCGCGGGCCTCGGCTTCCACCAGCGGAAACTCGCAGAGATGCCGGCCGTCGATGCGCGGCTCGGCGCGGAAGGAGCGGCCCCGGGTGATCACGCGGGGGAGGCCCCAGCGGACGACGGCCACCTCCAGATCGAGCTGGGCGGTCTGGCGGAGAAACTGGGTCCGGCCGAGGAAGTCGATCCGAAAGACGGTCGGGACCTCTTCGCAGGCGCCGGTCCCCAGGGTGATTTCAGGCGTATCCAGTTCGACGAAGCCCTCCGCCCGGCAGTGGGCGAAGACGGTGTCCATCATGGCCGCCCGGAACTCGATCAGGTCGCGCATGCACATCCCTCCCCGTGGGCTGGAGGGGAAGCGGGCGGGCAACAAAAAACGCCGGGCGCGATGCCCGGCGCATTCCGTTCCCGACGATCTTCTCCCATCCCGTCTCCCGCCTCCGCGGTGTGGGGGGACGGAACCCAGCCGCTTTTCTATCACAGGACCGGAGGTTCGTCAAGGGAAATCTCTAGGGGTGGCCCCAGGCCCCCGGCCCGATACGACATCTGGGGGCGGGCCTGCGCTCGTCAGCGCACGATGGTAATCCGGCCTTCCACCCGGGGGCTGATTGTCCGCGCGCGCTGGATGGCCTCCATCACCGCGGTCGCCATGAGCGGCCCGCCCGCCGGGGTGATCAAGACTTCGCCGGCGCCGAGCATGGCGTAGCCGTCGCCGCCACGGAACATGAAGTCGTTGGTCGCCACCGTGTAGATGGTGGTGTCGCTGATCGGCTGATCGCCGACGCGCACCTCCACGATGCGGGATCCCGCCGGGCGGGTGGGGTTGAAGGTGTAGCGCAGCCCGCTCACCTGCGGGAAGCGGCCGCCGCCGGCCTCGACCTGGCTGACGCCGTTCTCCAGCGCCGCGCGCACCGCCGAGCCCGGCACCGCCACCTTATCCACGACGTTGCCGAAGGGGAGCCAGGCGAAGACGTCCTTGCGCGTGATGCGGCCGGCAGGGAAAAGGATGTTGGTGCGGATGCCCCCGCCGTTGGTGATCGCGAGGTCCGACTGGGTGGCCGTTCGCATCACATCCGCGATGAAGTTCCCCAGCGCCGACTCTTGCGCCCGCACGACGGTGTTGCGGGCATCCAGCGGGACGGTCGTCTCGCCGATGACTGCGTCCAGTTCCTTGCTCAACTGGTCGGTGTAGCGCTTGATCAGGGCGGCCATCGCCGGGTCGGAGGGCGTCTTGTCGGTGATGGTGATGAG
>JACQGZ010000304.1 GCA_016199305.1 Armatimonadota bacterium
CCCTGGCACCGCTCAAGGTGCGGCGGGTGCCGCGCGCCGAGGCCGAACGGAAGGCACGCGAGCTGCTGGGCAAGGTCGGCATCCCGGAGAAGGAGCGCAGCCATCCGCGGGAGCTCTCGGGTGGGCAGCTGCTGCGGGTGGCGATTGCCCGGGCCCTGGCCATGGAGCCGCGCCTGATGCTGTTTGACGAGCCGACCTCGGCGCTGGACCCGGAGATGATCAACGAGGTCCTCGACGTCATGCGCGCCCTCGCCCACGACCAGGGGATGACCATGCTGGTGGTGACGCACGAGATGGGCTTTGCCCGGGAGGTGGCCCACCGGATCGCCTTCATGGACGAGGGGAACGTGGTGGAGGAGGGGACGCCGGAGCACTTCTTCACCAACCCGCAGCATGAGCGAACCAAACTCTTCCTCTCCAAGATCCTGCACCAGTAGATGACGACCGCCTCCGGCGTCCCCCTGCTCATCGACGCGCACCTGCACCTGGTCACGGCCGAGATGTTCCGCCGCATGCGGGAGCGGCCCGGCACCCTGCGCGCCGAGGCCGTGGCGCGGGCGCGCGTCCGGGGCAAGACCTTCGAGGAGCGGCGGGCGGCCCTGGAAGGAATCACCCTGGAGCAGCACGCCGCCACCTGGCTGGCCGCCTTCGAGCAGGCCGGCGTCCGCGGCGGGTGCTTCATCGCCGTGGGCGAGGGCAACGACGAACTGGCGTCCTTTGTGGCGATCAATCCGGAGCGGTTGTGGGGCATCGGGTCGCTGACCGATCCGCGTCACCCCGACGCGGCGCGGACGGTGCGATCCTTCCGCGCCCGGGGCCTCTGCGGTCTCAAACTCTACCCGCCCATCCAGCGCTTTCTGCCGAACGACCGCGCCTTCTACCCCATCTACGAGGCCTGCGCCGAGGAGGGCATCCCGATCCTCTTTCACTTCGGCATCACGGTGGGCGCGTTCTACGACCTCTCCTACGCCAGTCCGCTGCCGCTCTCGGCGGTGGTCAAGGAATTCCCCGAGGTCACCTTCGTGATCGCGCACTTCGGCGCGGGCTTCCTCCGCGAGACGCTCTTCCTCGCCTACCATACCGACAACGTCTGCGTGGATACCTCCGGGACGAACAACTGGCGGCTCTACCATCCCGGGGAGCCCTCCCTGGAGCAGGTTTTTCGGGACGCGCTGCGCACCTTCGGCCCCAAGCGCGTCCTGTTCGGCACCGACTCTACGGCCTTCGACGGCTACCGCCACCACATCCTCAAGGAGCAACTGGACGTCCTCGACCGGCTGGAACTGTCCGCCGAGGACCGGGCGCTCATCCTGGGCGGCAACGCCGCGCGAGTATTCCGTCTGGATGTGGGGCAAGCATCAGTGGGGGCCGGCGGTGGCGCCGCAGGGCAGGGCAGCGGGGGCGTTGGTGGATAAACCTCCGCGCCGGGGCCGCCGCTCTTACTACCAGGAGGTTCTGTCCATGCGGTACGTCCCAATCGTGGCGGCGGTGCTGGTCTTGCTGCTGGTCCCGGCATCACTGCGCGCCGCCGACGTCACAGACGTCCCTCCAGGGGTCAGTACCGAAGCGGTGAAGGCCTTCAAGCGCGGCCTGGAGTTGCACAAGGCCAAGCAGTGGACCGCGGCGATCAAGGAGTATGAGCGGGCCCTCGCCTTGGGCGGCCGCTTTCCGGAGGCCTTCAACAACCTGGCTTACTGCTACCGCAAGATCGGCCTGGTCGACAAATCGATCGAGCTCTACAAGGTGGCCATCGCGCTGCGGCCGACCTTCGTGCAGGCGCACGACTACCTGGCTCGGGCCTACCTGGCCAAAGGCGACCGGGCGGGCGCGCTGCACGAGTACGAGATCGTCCGCCGGCTGGATGCCAAACTGGCGGCCTGCCTCTGGGCCGCCATCCAGCGCAACGATCCCGACTATCACGACATGCCGTGGGGGAGCGGCGCCTTCATCCTCTCATCGCGGCCGGCCGCGTAGCGACCGGTCCACGGCCGGGTCAGGCCGCAGGCCTCCTCCTGCTGCGGCTGGGCCCCGCCGCCGTCTTCCTGGCGCACGGCTATCTGAAACTCCTCGGCGGGCACTACGACCGCACCGTCGCGCTCTTCCTCACCGTGGGGATCCCGCTACCGGAGGCGGCCGCCTGGTTCGTCGGCGGACTCGAACTGGCCGGCGGGGTCGCGCTGCTCCTGGGGCTCCTCGCCCGGCCCGCCGCCTCGCTGCTGGCCGCGGAGATGGCGGTGGCGATCTACAAGGTCCGCATCCCCCAGGGCTTCGTGGGGGCCACCGAGTACGAACTGGTCATCCTGCTGACCTGCGTCGCCATAGCACTGCTGGGGCCGGGTCGCCTCTCCGTGGAGTCTGTCCTTACGCGTTCTCCCTGAACAGGGATTGCCCACGATTCTCGTGGGGGACCGGGGCAAGGGTCTTTCATCGGCGAGGACATGTCAGGATTCCACGTATCGTCGAATCTTGACACGTCGATGCCATGAAAACGCCGCAGCCTCCCGTGAGCAGGGAAAGAACAGTGGGCGGCTAAACTGGACTCTCCAATGACCAAGACGAAGCGTGAGGCCCTGCGCATCCTCCACGTGGCGGATGTCCACCTGGGCGCGGGATTTCCCTGGCTGGGCGAACGCGGCGCGGCGCAACGGCGGCGCCTGCGGCAGACCTTCGCCGACGCGCTGGCGAAGGGCAGCGCCGAAGGGGCGGGGCTGGTGCTCATCGCTGGAGATCTCTTCGGCAGTAGTCGCCCGCACCCGGAGCTGACGGACTTCGTCCGCTCCCAGTTTGCGCGCCTGGCCGCCGACGGCATCGAGACCGTCATCGCCGCCGGCGAGAACGATGGGCTCGATGCGCAGGGCGCGTATGCGGGCGGGGCGCTGGACGGGCTGGCGGGGGTGACGATCCTGCCCGCGACGCCGAAGGTGGTGGAGTTCCCGGGGCTCGACCTGGCGGTGAGCGGGCGGTCGGCGGTCAAGGGCAAGGAGATCTCCGATCCGTTCAAGGGACTGGCTCCGGGGCGCCTGACCCGGACGGTCGGCCTGGTGGCTGTCGATCCGCGGCGCGCCGGAGGCCGGGACGCCCTGGCGCGCTCCGCCGCGGCCGCAAAGTTCACCTATCTCGCGCTGGGGGGAAGCCACCGGACCCTCGACCTTGGCGGCGAGGAGGTGGCGGCCTGGTATCCGGGCTCGCTGGAGTTGCTGGCCCGGGGCGAGCCGCCGGGGGCGGCCCTGCTGGTCGACCTCGGAGGCGACGGCGCGCGCGTGACCCCACTGCCCGTGGCGCGGGGCCGGGTGCAACGGCTGGTTCTGGAGCCCGCCGCCTATCCGACCCTGGAGGCGGTGACCGCCGAGATCGAAGCGCTGGCCGACCCGGACCTACTGCTGGAGGTCAGGGTGAGCGGGCGCGCGCACCCGGCGCAGTTCATCGACGTCATGGCCCTCGAACAATCGCTGGCCTCGCGCTTCTTCGCCCTGGAGATCCTCGACGAGGCGATGCCCGACCCCTCCGCTCCGGGCGCCGGGCCGGTGGGGACGATCACCGTGCCGGGGAAGTTCTCCGAATTGATGACCCACCAGCTGCAGCAGGCTGGCTCGGAGGCGGAGCGACGGCGGATCGGTGCCGCGTACCGGTTGGGTCTGTGGCTCCTGACCGGGCGGGGCGGACGGGCATGATCCTGCGGCGGCTGCGCGTCCGGCGCTTCAAGGGGATCGGCAACCAGACCTTCACCTTCTCCCCGGGGTTGAATGTCATCCGCGGACCCAACGAATCCGGCAAGACGACCCTGATGGAGGCGCTCTTCGCGGGGCTGCTGGTGAACCCGGCCCAGCCTCCTCCGGATTTCGCGGATCTGGCCCGGCCCTGGGGAGAGCCGCGCCTGGGCGAACTCATCCTGGAGTTTGAGGCCGACGGCGGCGCCTATCTCCTCCGCAAGGATCTGGAGGCCGGCACCGCCCTGCTGCAGCGGCAGGACCGGCAGGAGTCGGTCGATGGCGCCCGCGAGATCCAGCAGCGCGTCTTCGAGTGGCTGGGGCTGCCTGGTGAGGGCGCGTTTCGCTCGACCGCCTATGTGGGCCAGAGGGAGCTGGCGCGCGTCACCGATGAGCGGCGGCTGATCGGGGCGCGCCTCTCCAGGGTACTCAACGGGGGCGGTACGGAGGACGTCGATGCCGCCCTCCGCTGGCTGGATGACCGCCGCCGCGCCCTGGAGGCCGCAGGCGCCAAGACGGCCGACCGCGAGGGCGTTGCCGCGCTGGGGGCGAGGCTGGCGGACATTAACCGGAAGGAGGACCGTACCCACGCGCTGTGGAGCGAACTGCGCGCGGTGGGCCGGCAACTGGAGGACCTCGAGCGGCAGCTGGCGGCGAGGACCGAGCAGCTCACCGCGGCGGAGGGGCGCGGACAGCTGCAGCGCCGTGTGGAGGCGGCCGAGCGGGAGCTGCGGGAGACCCGTGATCTGCTCACCCGATATGAGAAGCACGCGGCGACGCTGGTGGATCTCGAAGCGCGCCTGAAGACCTTCACCGATCAGAGCCAGGCCGCCCTCCAGGCGTTCATTCAGGCCCGCCGCACGGCCCAGGGGCTCGAGCAGGCCGTGGTCACCGGACGCCAGCAACTGGAGCGGGAGGAGGCGCTGCTGGAGCAACTCGGTACGCGCCACCAGCGGAGCCGGCGCGGCGCCGGCATCGGGCTGGTCCTGAGCGGGCTCGGCGGCGCGGCGGCGATTACGGGGCTCTTTCTGCTGCAGGTCCGCGGCCTCTTCTGGGGGTGGGCGGTGGTGGCCGCCGGGATCGTGCTGGTGCTGCTGGCGCTCAACCAGCGCGGCCGGGTCGGCCAGACCGGCCACCAGTACCGGCGCCAGGAACAGCGCGTCCTGGAACTGCGCCGGCGGGTCGAGGCCGCCCAGGGCCAGTTACGAGATGCGGATCGGGAGTTGCAGGCGAAACTCTCCTTCCTCGGGGCCGACTCTCTCGACGCAGTCGAGCGCCGCTTCTCCACCTATATGGAGGCCGTCCACCACCAGGACGAGACGCGGTCGGCGATGCAGCAGCTGCTGGGCGGCCGGCCGCGCGAGCGCGTGCTGGAGCGGGTGCGCGAACTGGAGGCGGAGCAGGCGGAGGCGCGCGCCGCGCTGGCGGAGGCGCCGGAGGCCACGCGGGCGGTGGCCGCGTCACGCGAGCGCCTGGCGCGGGAGAGCCAGACCCTGCAGAAGGAGGCGGAGGCGCTGCGGGAGCGGAAGAGCCGGCTGACGGCCATGCTGGAAGGGCAGCGCGACCGGCCGGAGCAGCGCGAGGTCATCGAGGAGCAGATGGCGGCGCTGCAGCGGCAGCAGGCCCGCGCCGCGGAGGCCCTCGAGGTGCTGACCTTCACCCGCCGCATGCTCGAAGAGGCCCGCCGCCAGTCCTTCTTCCCGGCGCGGGAACTGCTGGAACGGCGCGCGGGGGAGTATCTCCGCGTCGCCACGCGCGGGGGCTACCAGAAGGTCGCCCTCGACGAGCGCACCCTCGCCCCGAAGGTCTGGATCGAGGCCGTCCGCGCCTGGAAGGGTCCGGCCGGGCTCAGCCAGGGCACGGTGGACCAGCTCTACCTCTCCCTGCGCCTGGCCCTGCTGGATGTGATCTGTCAGGGCCGCACGCCCCCGCTCTTCCTGGACGAGCCCTTCGTGCATGTCGATCCGGAGCGGATGAACGGCGTGCTCGCCCTGCTCGCCGCTGCCGCGCGCCAGCGGCAGGTTTTTCTGTTCACGGCCTGGCAGCGGGACGATCTCCCGGCCGATCAGATCATCACGCTGCCGGTTCGGCAGATCTCCGCGTAGAGGGCGCTGCTGGGCCGCGGCGTGCGCACCTGCGTCGCCGGATCCATGCCGATCAGACCGAAGCGCAGGGTCCACCCGTCGGCCCACTCGAAGTTGTCGATCAGGGACCAGTGGAAGTAGCCGCGGATGTCCGCTCCCTCCTGCAGGGCGCGCCAGGCCTCACGCAGGTGGCTCACCAGGAAGGCCGGGCGGAGGTCGTCATCCGCGTCGGGCAAGCCATTCTCGGTGATGTAGATCGGACGCCCGTACGCGCGCACCTGCTCCAGGACCCGGAAGAGACCGACAGGATAGATCTCTCCGTAGCCGCCATCGCTGAGCGGGGCGCCGGGGGTGGGGGTGTTCCGGCCGAAGAGGGTGCGCACCGCCCGCGGATCAAACCGGACGAGGTCCCGCGTGTAGTAGTTCACCCCGATGAAGTCGAGGCTGCCGGCCGACTCGGGAATCCGCACCGTCTGCCATAGCCCGCGCAGCACCCCGTCCCGCAGCGCATCCAGAAACATCCAGTTGACCACCCGGTCCTGCGCGCCGGCGACCAGCCGGTCCAGACGCGAGGCCGGGCGCGCCGGGTCGAAGACGCGCAGGTAGGCGGCGATCCCCACCTGCGCCGCCGGCTGCGCCGCGTGGATCGCGTGGTAGGCGGCGGCGTGCGCCCGCACCGCGTTGACGACGGCGACGCGGGTCCGCAGCAGCCCACCTCCCCCCGGCGGGAACCGCCCGATCAGATAGCCGCTGATGATGGCGGCCACCGGTTCGTTGAGTGTGCACCACAGGTCTGCCAGATCGCCGAGTGCTTCAACGGTGCGCCGGGCAAACCGGCCGAAGGCTCCCGGGAACGCGTTCCAGAGCCAGCCACCCCGCCGCGCGACCCACAGCGGAAAGGTGAAGTGGTGCAGGGTGATCATGGGCGTGATGGCGCGCCGCCGCAGGCCGGCGAGCATCTCGCGATAGCGGCGGAGCGCGCGCTCGTCCCATCGTCCGGGCTGGGGCTCGAGGCGGCTCCACTCCACGGAGAGCCGGTGGGCGTTCTGGTGAAGCGCGGCCATGCGGTCGAAGTCCGCCTCTGCCGCCCGCCACCAGTCGCCCGCCCGCCCGGAACGGTGGCCCTGCGCGATCCGGCCCGCCTGGTGCTCCCAGGCCCACCAGTCGTTGTTGGTGTTGTCGCCCTCGACCTGATGCGCGGAGGTGGCCGTCCCCCAGAGAAACCCGGGCGGGAAGGTCAGCCCGGCGGAGGGGCGACCGCCGCTAGCCCCGAATCCCTGCATGCATCCTCAGACCGCGACACCGAGGCCGCCGCGATGGACGTCCGCGAACGATTCACCCTGCTGATGGCCCAGGAACCGCAGGCCGTCTCGCTCGACGAGGCGGCGCTGCTGGTGGCGGCGGAGGAGTACCCCGGCCTGGACGTGGCCGTCTATCAGGAGCGCCTCGACGGCATCGCCCGCCCGCTGGCGGAACGGGTGGCGCACGAACTAGAACCCCGCCGCCTGGCCCTGCTGCTCAACGACCACCTCTTCAGCCACCTCGGCTTCCGCGGCAACATCGGAGACTACTACGATCCGCGCAACAGTTATCTCAACGAGGTCATCGACCGCCGCGTCGGCATCCCCATCACCCTGTCCATCCTGTATATTGCCGTGGGCACGCGGCTGGGGCTGCCGCTGGCCGGCGTCTCCTTTCCCGGCCATTTCATCGTGACCTATCGGGCCAGTCCCGAGCCCTTCTTTCTCGACGCCTTCAACGAAGGCCGACCGCTGACCGAGAGCGACTTCCGCCTCCTCCACCTGGAGCAGTTCGGGCCGGACGCCCGCTTCGACGCGGCGCTGCTGCGGCCCGCGACGGCGCACGAGGTCGTGGCCCGGCTGCTGCGGAACCTCAAGCACATCTATATCACGCGCGAGGAGTTCCCGCGCGCCGCCCGCTGCAGCGAGCGCATCCTGCTGGTCACCGGAGCGGCGGAGGAGCGGCGCGACCTGGGCATCCTGCTCGCCCGGGCGGGGCACATCCGGGAGGCGGTGCCCCATCTGGAGCGTTACGTCGCCGACGCCCCGTCGGCGCCGGACCACGCGCACATCCAGGCGCACCTGACCCGGCTCCTGTTGCAGCTGCGCCGCCTCAATTGAGGCGCGGGTGTCCAGTCACTTCGCCTGCATCGGCTTTCCCATCCGGGAGATGGCGGAGTATGAGCGGCTCAAGGCGCGGGTGGCGCAGGAAGGTCTGCGCACGGCGCTGCCCGGCGGCGGCGCGCTGGCCCGCTGGGAAATCGGCGGCGGGCCGGAGATCTGGGCGCTAATCGATCCCGAAGGAGAGGTGGTGGACGCCACGCCATTCCACCGTCCGCCGGCGCCGCTGCGTGTGGCCATCACGGCGCACGGGGAGGACGCCGAGGAAGGAGCGCAGGGGTGGGTGGAGGGC
>JACQGZ010000297.1 GCA_016199305.1 Armatimonadota bacterium
GCGAACCCGTTGAGGGGGATGATATCGGTCACTTCCGGCCGGCCGCGCGTCAGGGTACCGGTCTTGTCCAGGACGATCACCCGGATGCGGTGGGCGCGCTCCAGCGCCTCCGCGTTGCGGATCAGGACCCCCTCCTCCGCCCCGCGGCCGACGCCCACCATGATCGCGGTCGGCGTGGCCAGACCCATCGCGCAGGGGCAGGCAATGATCAGCACCGCCACAAAGGCCAGCAGCGCGTAGGTCAGCCGGGGCTCGGGGCCGACGAGCAGCCACACCAGCCCGGTGACCAAGGCGATCCCGATCACCACCGGCACGAAGACGGCGGCGATGCGGTCGACCAGGCGCTGGATCGGCGCCTTGGAGCCCTGCGCCTCCTCCACGAGGCGAATGATCTGGGCCAGGGCGGTCTCCCGCCCGACCCGTGTCGCGCGAAAGCGGAAGGAGCCCGTCTTGTTGAGGGTCGCCCCGATGACCTCGTCGCCTTCGCCCTTCTCCACAGGGATCGACTCGCCGGTGAGCATGGACTCGTCCACGCTGGAGCGGCCGCTCACCACCACGCCGTCGACGGGAATCTTCTCGCCGGGCCGCACGATGACGATATCGCCGACCGCCACCTCATCGACCGGGATGTCCGCCTCGCTCCCGTCCCGCAGGACGCGGGCGGTCCGGGCGCGCAACCCCATCAGCCGGCGGATCGCCTCGGAGGTCTGCCCTTTGGCGCGCGCCTCCAGGAAGCGGCCCAGCAGAATGAAGGCGATGATAATGGAGGCGGTCTCGTAGTACACCGCGGGCTCCAGCCCGCCGGCGGTGAAGACCTGCGGGAAGAACGTCGCGACGACGCTGTAGCCGTAGGCCGCGGAGGTGCCGACGGCGATGAGTGTGTTCATGTCGGTCGTGCCGTGCCGCGCGGCGGCCCAGGCGCCCCGGTAGAAGCGCCACCCCGCCCAGAACTGCACCGGGGTTGCCAGCAGTAGCTGCATCCGCCAGTCCATCAGGACCTCCGGCGTCCAGATCCCGCCGACGCCCATATGCGGCAGGGCCCCCCAGAGGATCGGCAGGCTGAGCGCAATCGCCACGAGGAACTGCCGGCGCAGCGTCCGGATCTCCCGACGGCGGCGCTCCGCCTCGCCGTCGATGCCGCTCTCCCCCGCGTCCAGCGGCTCGTAGCCGGCGTCCCGGATGGCCCGGCGCAGATCCTCCACCGAGACCACCCGCGGCACGTACTCGATGGCGGCCTGCTCGCTGGCCAGGTTGACGGTCGCGGCGCGGACCCCTTCGATCTGACGCAGCGCGCGCTCGATCTTCTCGGTGGACGGCGCGAGCTCCAGCCCCTTGATGGGAATGACCACGCGTTCGAGCGGGACCTCGTAGCCGACCCCTTCGACCGCCTTGATCAGATCCTCCAGGCGCACGGTCTCCGGGTCGAAGGTGACGGAGGCCCGCTCCGCGGCCAGGTTCACCGCCGCCTCCCGCACCCCCCGCGTGCGGCGCAGCCCGCCCTCGACCGTGGCGACGCAGGAGGCGCACGACATCCCGCCCACGGGCAGATCAATCCGTCTGGTCTTGGTTGCAGTCTCGGCCATCGCGCTCCCTGTCATATCTTGCTCGACATCTCGAAGACGTCCAGGATCTCCCGGATGGTCCGGCGGCGCGCCCCTTCATCCCCAGATTGCATGGCGGTCGTAGCGCAATGCTCGAGGTGGTCGCCGAGGAGGATGGCGTTGACTCGATCCAGCGCCCGCTGGATGGCCATGGTCTGGCGCACGATGTCGATGCAGTATGCGCCCTCGCCCACCATCCGCTCGACGCCCTGGAGGTGGCCGGCGATGGACCGCAGCCGCGTCAGGACCTGCTCCCGCTCCGCGGCACTGCCGTGCGTTGTACCCTCTGTGGTTCGCGCCATGGGATGCGTCTTTTTTTACCCCCTCCCCCCTGGGAGGGGCCTCCTGAGACACCAGGATACTCCAAGAGCAGGTGTGAGATCAAGAGGAGCCCTCCCAGCAGGGGAAGTCTACCCCCATCGCGAATGGGGCATAGTGCATGTAACTTCATAGCCGTCATTCCGCGATAAAGGCACCCCGCCCGTGAGGGCGGTCCGCAAAACCACGGGACTGGAGACAGTCAGCCGGGTTGCCGAACGGGGAGGAGAGGCGCCTTCCCTCGGCGGGAAGGCGTTTCGCTTTTTTCGCGGCGTTCGATCTTGGAGCGCGGAGGCGATGGTGGACGCGCTCGTCCGTTGGGAGTTTTGGGCCGGAGTCCTCCTGGCCGGGCTCATGGGTCTGGGAGCCCTCCTCCGGTGGGTCATGTGGGGCGACGGTCGCACCGCAACACGGCTTCCCTCGGTTGCACCGCCCCTCGACTACCAGCAGTCGCCACTGACCCACGCGCATCCCGACGCGGCCGTCGCCCCGCAGCTCTCCCAAGAAGGACAAACTCTCGCCCCCACACCGGTCTCCTAAGACTTCACCATCCTTCGTCCGGGCGGCCCGCATCGCGCGCAGGCCCCCGCCTGGCCGTGCGTCGGGAATATCCTCCTGCCTTCCGCGGTATGATCTCTGTGGAGGGGTGCGAGATGCCCAGGACCGTCATCGTTTACACGCAGCCGGGCTGACTCTTCTGTGGCAAGGTGAAGGAGTTCCTTCGCCAAAAGGGTGTGGACTTCACCGAGAAAGACGTCGCCGCAGACGATGCGGCCTTCGACGAGGTGATGCGCCTCGGCTTCGCCGCCACGCCTGTGACCATCATCGACGGGGAGGCGGTGGTGGGCTTCAATCGCGCCAAACTCGAACAGCTGCTGGGCCCTGACGATGCCTGAGATGACCCCGGAAGATGTGGAGCGCATCCTGCGCACCACCAAGACC
>JACQGZ010000037.1 GCA_016199305.1 Armatimonadota bacterium
CCTTCGCCCAGCCCGATCCTGGTGTCGGCGACTACGTCCGGCGGAAGCCCGACTGCCGCGGCAATAGTAAGCACGCGCCCGGTCTCGTCCAGCAGCATAAGGGAGACCCGATCGGCCCTGAGGGCCTCGGCGAGCTTCTGCGCCAACTGCTGCACCAGCTCTTCCGAGTTCGTGTGCGCTAGGAAGAGCCGCCAGAGATCGAAAAGGCGGGGCAGCGTCGGCTGCCACGTGCGTTCCTCCTCTGGCTTCGGTTCTCCCATACCGCTAACTCCGTGGCGCCACAGGCCGTGTCCGGCGGCGAAGGCCCATTCAGGCCACCTCGAAGTCTCCGCGCTCGAGTTGTTCGAGATGCTCGCGGCGGTCCCGCGCGAGTTCCTCCAGGCGCGCCTGAAGGCGGCGTATCTGGGATTTCAGCTCCTCGACTTCGGCATCGTACGCGGCGAGCTTTCGCACGAGTTCCTCCTTGGTCATCTTTGCCACCGTCTCAAGTGTCGGATGTGTACGCGTGGACAACGCTGAGGGTGTTCAGATAGGCTCGGTCCTCGTCATGCCAGTGAACGCGTCAACGACCGCCACGATCCTCGCATCCGATCCCAAGCCAGAGCCAGTCGTTCGCGACTCTGGGGATAGGGCCGCAGACGACCCGACCACCTCGGGCGTCGTCGCTCTTCACCACGCGCAGGAACGCCGCCACCACTGCGGGACCCCGACCGCACTGTGGCGCCGCGGCCCATCATGCGCACGATCCGGGGACTGCCGCAGCCGGCGCAGCGCGGTTCAGGCTGCCGCGGCGGCAGGAAGAACACGGTCACCCGCGCCCAGCAGTCCAGACACCGGTACTCGTAAGTTGGCATGGCAGAAAACCGAAAGGGGCCGCTTGCCGCCACGTATGCCGCGGCAAACCGCCCCCTCCCATCTCATTGGGTCAGGGACCCGGATCGCTATTCGGCTAGCGTTACTTCAGCTTCTCTTCCTTGACCGCGTTCTCGATCACCCGGATGAGCACGGGCACCCCATCCTGGTACTCGATGATCAGCCGTACCTCCCGGCTGCCGAACTGTACGGCCCAGTCGTTCCGGATGCGGGCGATCAGCCTGAGTTCCGAGGATCTGAGAGGCGGCTCGGGCTGTCCTATCGTCGCGCCGCTGCCCCGGGGCCCGTCCGGACCGGCCGCATGCATCTCCGTGCGTATCTTTGCTCGCCCTTCCCTCATCGAGGTCGCCCACCCGGGTACGGCTCCGCTCTTGGGGTACAGGCGAGCAACCCCTGGCGGACCGTCGTGTCCTGTTCAACGGACCCGTGCACTACGCTGCTTCCCGATGACATAACCGCGGCCCCCAGGGGCCCAGGGTCATGTCTGTTGCGGAACGATGTTTCCTTTCGCCTCCTCTTCCAGCAGCCGAGCGAAACCCCCGACCACCTGCGGATCAAAGTGCCTGCCGGCCTCCCCCCGGATGTAGGCCAGCGCCTCCTCCCGAGAGAGGGCACGGCGGTACGGTGCCGGGCAGTTGCAGATTTGTGCACACTTCTCCTCAGGCGGCGCCATCGATCTCCAGCCGCCGGATGTTCAGCGCCGCTGGCCCGCCTCTCCTCTCCTGAGCGGCACCCCCGCAAAAGCCGGGAGGGGGCCGGTCGCCGCCACCGTGCTGCGCTACCGGCCCCCTCCCATCTCATCGGGTCAGGGACCTGATCCCTATGCAGTTGCCCCTACGTCAGCTTCTCTTCCTTGACCGAGCTCTCCACCACCCGGATGAGCACCGGCACCCCGTCCTGGTACTCGATGATCAGTCGCACCTCCCGGCTGCCGAACTGCACCGCCCAATCGTTCCGGATGGAGGCGATCAACCTGGCCTCGCAGGATCTAAGGATCTGCTCGGCTCGCCCCTCCCTCATCTGGTCTTCCCGCCGCGGGTGCGGCTCCGCCATTGGGGTACAAGAACCCGACCCCACGCGGACTGTCCAGGTCGATCACCGAGCACGCGTGCTCCGTCTTGCCATGACCCGCTCCGGCGTCCCCCTGGGGGCCGGAGTCACGTTTGCTCTAAATCGTCGACAGGGGCCTCAACCGCCACCGGGGTGGTGACCTGGGTCAACAGCACCCGCGCGCGATCGGTCCGCATGGCCGGACGGTCAATGGGCCCTTCCAGCAGGGCGCAGGGTCCGCGGCGAAACCGCACCGCCGTCTCGGGCCCAGGACGGCCCAACCGGCGGGGCGGCGCGGCTGGGCGTGATAGCAACCCCGCGCATCCAACGCGGTGGGCGCCCGCTGTAACACTCCCTTCTGTCGACTGGCTTCCGTGGTGGCACCGCCCCCCCCCGGCGAGTGCAAACTCACCGAAAGTTTACAGTAGCTATCCGGAAGTTTTTATGGTAACTATCCGGAAGTTTACAGTAACTATATTCCACGAAACCCCGATTCCCTCCTACTGGGGGGGTGTCCTAGTCAAATTGGTCTTGCGTTGGGCGGGGAGGTTCCTCAGAAGCCGGGATGGGTGCGGAAAAGGACTCGCACCGGGAGGGGTCGCGCCCCTGCGCGATGCGCAGCCGTTCCACGAACTGCAGGCCAGCATCAGCGCGGAATCCGGCGCGGTGTGCAAGCCTTAACGCTCACCCGTCCGCCTCGAATTCCAGGCTGCGGTTGAACCCTCGGTTCAGCAGGAATCCCACGAAACTGGCGACCTGCGTGGCCGTGATATCCCCGCCTAACAACCCCGAGGGGAGGGTTGGATGCAGACGGGACGCGGGCTAGAACCCGCGTCCCGTCTGCATCCTAGCTGGTCGGGGAGGGGGGATTTGAACCCCCGGCCTCAGCGTCCCGAACGCTGCGCGCTAAACCAAGCTGCGCTACTCCCCGGCTGACTCATTCTACCATCGCCTGCCGGGCAGCGGCAAACTACGCCTCCTCGGCGTCCTCGTCCGTGTCCTCTTCTTCTTCTGAGGCCTCCGGTTCCGGCGCCTGATCGATATCCTCGGCCCCCTCGGCCTCTACCGCCGCGGCGGCCTCCCCGTTCTCTGCCGGGGCCTCCGTCCGGGGCCGTTCCACCACCTGGCGCAGCAGTTCGCCGGCGACGTCCCCGATCGTCACCCGGCCGCCGTCCTCCTGGGTCTGGATGTACTCCTTGACCCGCTTGCGCTCGCCCTCGCGCGCGGCGCGGCGCAGGCTGACGATCATCCGCCGCTCCTCGGCGCGGATCTCCGTGACGATGGCCTCGACGCTCTGGCCCGGCTGCACCACGTCCTCCACCTTGCCGACCCGCTTCTCGGCGAGTTCGGAGATGGGGATGAAGGCGTCGATCTCGCCTTCGCGCAGCCGCATGAACGCGCCGGACCCGACGAGGCGCACGATCTTGCCGCGCACCAGCTCGCCCACCGTGTAGCGGTCCGGCACCTCCTGCCAGGGGTCGTCGAGAATCTGCTTGAGGCCCAGCGAGATCTTGCCCGCCTCCCGGTCCACCCGCAGCACCATCAGTTTCAACCGCTGGTTGCGGCGCACCACCTCGCTGGGGTGCTTGATGTAGATCCACGCCATCTCGCTGATGGGCAGGAGGCCGTCGGTGCCCCCCAGGTCGACGAAGGCGCCGAAGTCGGTGATGCGCTTGACCGTCCCCTCGACGATCTGCCCCTCCTCCAGCGTGGCGAAGAGTGACTCCTTCCGACGCAGGCGGTCCTCCTCGGAGGCCAGGCGGTGGGAGAGGATGACGCGGCCCTTCGGCCGGTCCACCTCGATCACCTTGAGCGGGAGGGCCTGGCCGACGAACCACTCGAAGCGCCGGCCCCGCGCCTGGCTCAGGTCGACGTGCGATCCGGGGACGAACCCGCGCACGCCCAGATCCACCACCAGGCCGCCCTTCACCTTGTCCACCACCATGGCGTGGATCACCTTGCCGGTGCGGTGGGCCTCGCTGATCCGCTCCCACGCCCGCTGGAAGTCCGCCCGTTTCTTGCTGAGGATGATGTTGCCCTCTTCCCCCTCCACCCGCATCACCATGACGTCGATGCGGTCGCCGACGGCCACCGCCTCCACGTCGTCGCCCCGACGGGCCAGTTCCTTTGGTGGGATCAGCCCCTCCGACTTGGCCCCCACGTCCACCAGCACCCCTTCGTTGTCCACCCGGACGACGGTGCCCTTGACGATCTGGCGCTCCTGCAGTGTGGTAATCGCGTCGGCCAGGTTGACACTCTCCGTGCGCTGCTCCTCGTTTGGCCGAGTGGGTTCGTCAACCATCGGTCAACCCGCCTCTCTGCCGGCGGCCTGAGGGGCTGCCGCCGGACGCCGATCGTACGGACGCTCAGGTCAATGGGACGACAAATGATCTTCGCCGCCCCTGGGGAGTTTCCTGTCAGATCTGGGGGAGGAGGGGCTCCCGGACACCGCGGGCCGGGCTGGCGCCCGCGCGGGCTCAGATCCGCCAGTAGTTGAGGGCGGTGCGCCGGGCGCGGCGGATGCGCTCGCGGATGACCGGGTAGGGGGCCTCCTCGAACCGGTGATCGGGAAACGCGGTGCGGGCGGTGCGCCGGGTCAGGACCTCCAGGGTGGCCACCACCGAGGTGGCCAGACCGGGCAGGTCGTAGCCGCCTTCGAGCACCGCCACAAGCCGCCCCGTTCCCCGCCGCGCGGCGTCCACCGCCAGTTCCGTCAGCGTCCGAAAGCCCGCCGCGCTGACGAGCATCCCGCTGAGCGGGTCGGCGAAGTGGGCATCGTAGCCAGCGGAGACCAGCAGCAGGTCCGGGAGAAACGCGCCCGCCAGGGGCACGACGACCTCCTCAAAGACCAGACGGTACCCTTCGTCGCCGGTCTCCGGCGGCAGCGGGATGTTCAGGGTGAACCCCTCGCCCTCTCCCTCCCCCACCTCGTCCCAGGCGCCGGTCCCCGGGTACCAGTTCTCCTGATGCGTGGACACGTACAGCACCGTGGGATCGCGCCAGAAGATCGCCTGCGTCCCGTTGCCGTGATGCACGTCCCAGTCCAGCAGGAGAATCCGCCGCAGCCCAAAACGGTCGCGCGCCGCCACGGCGGCCAGCGCCGCGTTGTTGAACAGGCAGAACCCCATGCCCCGGTCGGGAAGCGCGTGGTGCCCCGGGGGCCGCACCAGCGCGAAGGCGGACTCGGCGCGGCCCTCTGCCACCGCCGTGACTGCCGCCACCGCGCCGCCCGCCGCCTGCAGCGCAACCTCATACGACTCGGCGCCCACGAAGGTGTCCGGATCGACCATGCCGCCGCCCGCCGCCGCCATCTGCTCGACCTGGCGCACGTACTCGGGCCGGTGCACGGCGCGCAGCAGGTCAAGGTCGACCGGCGCGACCTCGGCGGGCTCACTCAGCGCCTCGCGCAGGCCGCTCTCGTCGATCGCCTCGCGGACCGCCGTCAGGCGTTCAGGGCGTTCGGGGTGATCTGGAGGAGTCTGGTGGCGGAGGTAGGTGTCGCTGGCAACCAGCAGGACGCTCGCCACGGTGTCATTTCGCCGTCCAGAACAGTTGCCAGAACATCATGATTCTCATCGTCCGCTGATCCGAGGTGATGGCAAGGCGCTGGCGGCGGCTCTCAGGCGGGCCAGGGACGCTTCGATGCCCCCCTCTCCCTCAAAGACCGCCGACGCCGCGACGAGGAGACGCGCGCCGGCGGCCACGGCTGGCCCCGCCGTGGCCTCATTGACCCCCCCGTCCACCGCCAGTGTGATGTCGCGGCCGGATGCGTCCGCCATCTCGCGCAGCGCGCGCAGTTTGTCCAGCGCGGCGGGGATGAAGGCCTGCCCGGCGTAACCCGGGTTGACGCTCATCACCAGGAGACCGTCCGCCTCCGCCAGCGCCCAGGCCACCGCTTCGGGCGGCGTCGCGGGATTGAGCGCCACCACGGGGGCAGCGCCCCGCGCGCGGATGTGCGTGAGGAGACGGTGCAGATGGCCCGCGGCCTCCACGTGCACGGCGATGCGCGCCGCTCCCGCGTCCAGGAAGGCGTCCACCTGGCGCTCCGGCTCCACCACCATCAGGTGGACGTCGAAGGGCAGCCGGGTGCGGGGACGCAGGGCGCGCAGCACACCCGGCCCCATCGTGATCGGCGGGACGAAGCGGCCGTCCATCGCGTCGATGTGCAGGAGGTCGGCGCCTCCGCGCTCGGCCGCGGCCACCGCCTCGCCGAGGCGGGCGAAGTCCGCCGAGAGGAGGGAAGCGGCGATCTGCACCGCGGGAGTCAGGGTCGGATCTCCTGGACCAGCACCGCGTTGATGTAGACCTGGATGATCGTGTAGCCGCGGCTCTGCACGACCAGGTCGATACGTTCGCCCGGGTTGTGCGACCGCTCGTAGACCGTCCGCACGCCGCTCTCGTCGATGACGATGATCCGCACGCGCTGGCCAGCAGCCCCCTCGGGCACCACCACGTGCACGGCCGTGCGCAGGTCCCCCCGGGCGCGCTCCTCTCCCCGCGGTGTCGGGCCGGGCGCGACCGGCGGAGTGGGCGGGGTCTGCCGCTCGCCCGTCACGACCGGCACCTGCGGGGGATTCTGCTCCGCGCCGGGACGCACGCTGACGGTCAGGGTGACCTCGGTTTGCGCCGGTTTGATCCTCCGCCCGGGCGCCGGCGTCTGATCTACCACCGTCCCCGGCGGGACGTCCGGGCTGACCGCGCTGCGCACCTGGCGGACGATCAGCCCCAGCTCCTCCAGCCGTTCCCGCGCCTCCGCCAGCGAGCGCCCCACCAGGACGGGCATCTCGACCAGCTCCGGGCCGCGGCTCACCAGCAGCGTGACCGCGCTGCCGCGGGAGGCCCGGCTGCCGGCCGGGGGATCCTGCGTCATGATCAGACCGGCCCGGACG
Source organism: Armatimonadota bacterium (assembly GCA_016199305.1). Classification (GTDB taxonomy): domain Bacteria; phylum Sysuimicrobiota; class Sysuimicrobiia; order Sysuimicrobiales; family Humicultoraceae; genus JACQGZ01. The sequence goes on from JACQGZ010000037.1 coordinate 6,813, forward strand.
GCCTGGTCGAACCGCTCATCCACCCGTCCGACGCGCAGCCGCGCGTTCTCGATGACCAGCCGGGCGCTGGGCAAGGGCTGCCCCACCACCTCCGGCACGGCCACCTGCTCCCGGCCCTGGCTGACGACGACCGTGATGACGCGCCCTCCCTTCACGCGCTTCCCCGGCGCCTGATCCTGAGAGATGATCGAACCAGCCGGCACCGTATCGCTGTAGCCACGCGCCTCCGTGTTCAGCCCCACCCCGGCGCGACGGGCCACCGTCTCCGCCTCCGCCACGGGCAGCCCGACCAGTTTCGGCACGTCCACCTCGGCGACGGTGTAGTAGGAGGTGACCGATCGCCAGGCGCCCCAGACCCCGCCGGTGAGGAGGGCGACGATCATCACGGCCAGGGCCGGGCCGAGCGTGCGCGAGAGCCGGACGCGCTGCCAGAGCGTGATCAGGGTCTCGCGGAGGGTGGCGCCCCCGGGAGCCCGACCTGCCTCGGCCCCCCCCGGACGAAGCACGCGGGTCGCCTCGACGGGTTCGGGTTCCAGCATCCCTTCTCGCCAGAAGGAGGTCTGGCCCAGCAGGTCGGTGGCCAGATCGCCGGCGGTCGGGTAGCGGTGGCGCGGCGACTTAGCCATCCCGCGCAGGATCACCGCCTCGAGGGCGGCCGGCACCTCCGGGTTCAATGCGCTGGGCGCCGGGGGCACCTCGTGGAGGTGCTTGAGCGCGACGGCGATGGGGCTGTCCCCGTCGAAGGGCAGCGCTCCGGTGACCATCTCGAAGAGCACAACCGCCAGCGCGTAGATGTCCGCGGCGCGGCCGGTCGGCTGCCCGCGGGCGGCCTCGGGGGAGAGGTACTGCACCGAGCCGAGCACGGTACCGGTCTGGGTGATCGTGACGGCCGAGAGCGCCCGGGCGATGCCGAAGTCGGTGACCTTCACCACGCCGTCGGCGGTGAGCAGGATGTTCTGCGGCTTGATGTCGCGGTGGATGATCCCGCGGCGGTGCGCGTAATCCAGCACCTCACAGACCTGGACGCCGATGCGCACCGCCTCGGCGACCTCCAGCGGCCCGCCGGACTCGCGGAGGCGGCGCTTCAGGTCCTGGCCCTCGACGAACTCCATGGCGATGAAGTGGACGCCGTCGGCCTCCCCGCTCTCGTACACCTGCACCATGTTGGGGTGGGTGAGCGAGGCGACGGCACGCGCCTCCCGCTGGAAGCGCTCCACGAACTCGGCGTCGGCGGCGTACTGCTCGCGCAGGATCTTCAGCGCCGCGGTCTGCCCGTCGCGCAGCCGGCGCGCGCGGTAGACTGCCGCCATCCCGCCCTGCCCGATGGCCGCCTCAACCTGGTAACCGCCGAGGGTGGTGCCCGCTCGTATCATCGCGATCGCGCGGAGGCTTCTCCGCGTCGCCGGTCATCCCTGCGCCGTAGGCGGGCGATGTAGAATCCGTCGGTCCCGTCGCGGTGCGGGAGCAACGTCCGTTCCTGCTCGAGCGCAAAGGCGCCCCGGGCGTTCTCCAGGAACCCGCGCACCACCGCCTCTCCCTCCTCCGGCTCGGTGGAGCAGACGGCATACACCAGAACGCCGCCGGGACGCGCCGCGCCGGAGACCCCGGCCAGCATCGCCTCTTGCCGCGCGGCCATCGCGGCCACCGCCACCGGCGCGATCCGCCAGCGGATCTCGGGGCGGCGGCGGATCACCCCCAACCCCGTACAGGGGGCGTCCAGCAGGACGCGGTCGGCGCGCTCCCGGAAGCGCCTCCCGGCCGTGCGCGCGTCGAGATGGTGGGCCTCCACGATATCGATGCCCAATCGGGCGCAGTTCGCCGCCAGGGCGCGCAGTTTGGCCGGGGCGATGTCCAGGGCGAGGATCCGCCCGCGGTTCCCCATCAGCTCCGCCAGATGGGTGGCCTTGCCGCCGGTCCCCGCCGCCGCGTCCAGCACCGTCTCCTCCGGCTGCGGATCCACGATCCGGGATGTGGCCATCGCGCCCTCGTCCTGCATCGTCACCAGCCCGTCGTGGTACAGGTCGAGGCGCGCCCCCAGCCGACCCCGCACCCGCACCGCCTCCGGCCACCCGCCGGCCTCCGCCTCCAGTCCGCGGGCGCGCAGCCGCGCCAGGACATCGGACGCGGAGGTGCGCAGGGGGTTCACCCGCAGCATCGAGGGCGGCGGGACGTTATTCGCGGCGCAGAGCGCGCGCGTCTCCTCGAATCCCCACCGGCCCATCCACCGCTCCACCAGCCAGCGCGGATGAGACTGCGTCACCGCCAGGTGGCCGGCGGGATCGCGCTCGACCGGCGGCGGGGCGGGTTCCCCCTCGGACGCCAGCCGGCGCAGCACGGCATTGACCAGGCCGGC
>JACQGZ010000298.1 GCA_016199305.1 Armatimonadota bacterium
ACCAGGCCGAGTCCCAGGGGGAGGGAGGCCAGCGCGACGGGGCGGAGAAAGACCCGCACCGCGTTGCCGATCACGACGAGGCCGGTGATGAGGATGAGGGCGCCCTCGCTGGCGCTGCTCACATACTCCGCCTTGCCGTGCCCGTAGCGGTGCCCCGCATCGGGCGGGCGGGAGGCGATGATCAGGCTGATCAGGGCCAGGTTGGCGGTGAGGACGTTGAGGACGGACTCGGCGGCGTCGGAGAGGATCGCGGCGGAGCCGGTGTAGAGGTAGGCGCCGAACTTCAGCGCCAGCAGGACCAGACTGACCGCGACAGAGAGGAGCGCGGCACGCACGGGCACGCGCGCCGCGACGGGCACCTGCGCCACCGTCTCACTGTAGCACGCCGGCCTCGGCCGGAGGAAGTCGCCGACGCCGCAGGGAAACCTCCGGCGTGCGCCGCCTGCTCCGTGTGTTGCTCCTGCTTGTGTTGGTGGCGGTCCTGGCCCTCGGCGCCGGGAGCGCCTACTTGATCCGCCGCCCCTTTCCGCAGATCTCCGGCACCGCGACGGTGGCCGGCTTGAAGGCCCCCGTTGAGGTCATCCGCGACCGCTGGGGCATCCCGCACATCTACGCGCAGAACCCGCACGACCTCTTCTTCGCCCAGGGGTACGTCCACGCCCAGGACCGCCTCTGGCAGATGGACCTCTCGCGCCGGCTGGCCGCCGGCCGCCTCTCCGAGATCTTCGGGCCGGTGGCCCTGGAGGCCGACCGGCTGATGCGCGTCCTCGGGCTGCGGCGGGCGGCGGAGGCGGCCTGGGCCGCGGCGGCCTCCGCGGCGGGGGCGCCGGAGGCGGCGGCCGCTATCGAGGCGGTGCAGGCCTACAGCGCGGGGGTCAACGCCTTCATCGAGAGTCGCCGCGACCGCCTGCCGCTGGAATTCCTGCTGCTGCGCTTCCAACCGGAACCGTGGACGCCGGTGGACAGCCTGAGTTTCGGAAAACTGATGGCCTGGGTCCTCGGCGGCACCTGGCGGACGGAACTGCTGCGCGCTGGCCTGGCCATTCGCTTCGGCGACGAGGGGATGCGAACGCTGTTCCCCACCCAGGTGCCGGGGACGCCGACGATCACGGCGGGGGGCATCCCGTCCATCGCCCTCCCCCCGGGGCTGCCCTTCGCCTCCCTGCTCGCCGGCAGCCCGGGGGCGGGCAGCAACAACTGGGTGGTGGCGCCCTCCCGCTCCACCTCGGGAGCGCTGCTGGCCAACGATATCCACCTGGACGTGCAGATGCCGTCCATCTGGTACGAGAACCATCTCGTCGGCGGACCATACGACGTCATCGGCGCGAGCTTCCCGGGCGTGCCCAGCGTCGTCGCGGGCCACAACCGTCACATCGCCTGGGGGCTCACCAACGTCAATCCGGACGTGCAGGACCTCTACGTCGAGCGCTTCCACCCGCGAGATCCCGATCGCTACTTCTATCAGGGGCAGTGGGTGCGGGCCACGGTCGTCCGCGAAGAGATCCGCATCAAGGGGCGGCCGGAGCCGGAGGTCGTGGTAGTGCGGGTCACCCGCCACGGACCGGTCCTCAACCCGGCGGTGCGCGGACTGGGGGCGTTCATGGCCCTGCGCTGGACGGCGCACGACCCCGACCGCATCCTGCAGGCCGTCCTGGCCCTCGACCGCGCGGCCAACTGGGCGGAGTTCCGGGAGGCGCTGCGCGAGTGGTCGGTCCCGTCGCAGAACTTCGTCTTCGCCGACCGAACCGGCAACATCGGCTTCATCGCGCCGGGACGCATCCCCATCCGCCCGCCGGGGGTGGACGGGCGGCTGCCCGTCCCGGGATGGACGGGGACCTTTGAGTGGCAGGGGTACATCCCGCACGAGGAGTTGCCCACGCTCTTCAACCCGCCCGGGGGCGTTATCGTGACGGCCAACAACCGCGTCGCGCCGCCGAGCTATCCTTACCATCTGGGAGAGGATTTCGACGTGGGCTTCCGCGCGCTGCGCATCACCTCGCGGCTCGAGGAGACGGCGCGTCTCAGCCTGGACGATTTCGCCGCCATCCAGCAGGACGTCACCTCGCTGCCGGCGCGCCGCTTTGTGGCGGCCTGGCAGGACGTGCGGATCGACGATGCCGATCGGGCCGCGCTCTTCAATGAAGTGAAGCAATGGGACGGGCAGGTGACGGCGGAGAGCCGCCCGGCGCTGCTCTATGAGGTCCTGCTCCTCAGACTCGCCCATGTCGTCTTCAAGGACGCCCTCGATCAGGATCTCTTCCGGCGCTACCTCCGGCAGGGCGACGCCCCGCTGCTGGTGCTGCTGGAGATGAGCGGGCGGCCCGACGATCCCTGGTGGGGAGAGGGACGCGATCGCGTGATCGAACAGGCGCTGCGCCAGACCGTCCGCGAGCTGGAGGCCGCACTCGGCGACGACAGAAGCGCGTGGCGCTGGGGGCGGATCCACACGCCCACGCTGCTCCACCCCCTCGGCCGGCAGCGCGGTCTGGGATGGATCTTCAACGCGGTCCCGCCGGAGATGGGCGGGGACGGGTTCACGGTAAACGCCGCCGGCTTCGATCCCGAGGAGCCCTATCGGACGGCCGTGGCGCCCTCCTACCGGCAGCTCATCGACACGAAAGACTGGAGCAGCGCCCGCGCCATCCACCCGACGGGACAGAGCGGCCTGCCCTTCTCTCGCCACTACCGCGACTTCGTGGCGATGTGGGCGAAGGGCGATTACCACCCGCTCCTGTTCACGCGGGACGCGATCCTGGCGGCGCAGGAGGGCACGCTGCGCTTACTGCCTCCATGAGCCAGCTCACGGGCACCTTCGCCGCCGCCGCCCCGGCCGTCACCGACTTCAACGGCCGGCCGTGGTCGGAGATCGAGGCATTCTACCGGGGAGAAGTTCGAGCTGCCCTACGGGACCTATGGGTTCCTGCCGTGCGGGCAGGCCGACATGCGGGCCGGCGTCGTCACGTACCAGGGCGGGTTCAAGAAAGTGCTCGTCACTGACCGCGACTACGCAAGCAGTCCGCCGGTGGTCCTCACCGCCGCCGATCTCTGCGCCAGGCAGTAACGAGGGTCGTACGGAGGGGCGCGGGCCGACGTGGCCCGCGCCCTTTTCGTTTCAAGAGGAGGAGCCCGGGTCCGGGGCGAACCGTGCTAAATGGAACTCCATTCCACATGGTGGAACGCATACGCACTGCCCAATCCGGCGCCGGCGGCTCCGCCCGCGCGGCCGAGCGCACCCTGGACATCCTGCTGGCGTTCCTGCGCGAAGGACGGGCGCTGGGGATCAGCGACATCAGCCGGATCGTGCGTCTGCCCAAGGCCACCGTGCACCGCCTCGTCACCGTGCTCGTCCAGCGCGGGTTCCTCGCCCGCGATCCGTCGAACGCGCACTACCGCATCGGGCTGGCGCCCTTCCGTCTGGGGAACCTCTTCCTCGCTCAGACCGAAGTGCGGCAGGCGGCCCTGCCGGTGATCCACGAGCTCGCGCAGGCCACGGGCGAGACGGTCAACCTCAACGTGGTGATCGACCGCCGCCGGGTGTGCATCGAGAAGGCGGAGAGCCGCCACGACATCAGGCATTTCGTCGAGCTGGGCCGCCCGTCTCCGCTCTATGCCGGCGCGTCGGGCAAAGCGCTGCTCGCGTTCCTTGATCCGCCGGAGATCGAGGCGGTCATGGCGGAGGGGCTGCGCGGCGTCGCCCCGCGGACGATCACTGCTCCGGAGCGCCTGCTCCGCAGCCTCGCCGAGATCCGCCGCCGTGGCTATGCTATGAGCACGGACGAACGCGTGGCGGGAGCCTCGGCGGTCAGCGCGCCCCTGCGCAACGGCAGCGGCCGCGTCGTGGCCAGCCTGACCATCTCCGGGCCTTCGTACCGCTTCACGCCTTCGCGGGTCCGGCAGTACGCCGGTCTTGTCCTCGAAGGCGCCCGGCGTGTCTCCGCGGCCCTGGGATACGTGCCCCCGGCGGGCCGGCGAAACGGCGCTGTGCCCGTGGGTCGCTGATCATGCCCTCGATGACGCTCACGGAGAAGATCATCGCGCGGGCCGCTGGCCGGGCATTCGTGATGCCGGACGATGAGGTCTGGGCGGCCGTCGATCTTGCCGCCATGCACGATTCGTCCGGTCCGCGCCGCATCGCCCCGACCCTGGAGACACTCGGCGGCCGGCTGTGGGATCCGCAGAAGATCGTCCTTGCGATCGACCACTTCGCTCCGGCCGCGAACCAGCGGCACGCGGAGATCGTCAAGCTCACGCGCGACTGGGCGCGCCAAGCAGGGCTGCCCC
>JACQGZ010000303.1 GCA_016199305.1 Armatimonadota bacterium
TCGCCGGAGGTCCGAGGCATCGTGACCACCGGCCTGCGCTATCCGCTGCGCGGCGGGACCCTGCGGCGCGGATCCACACGCGGCGTCAGCAACGAGATCGTGCGCGCGCCGGCGTCGGTGCGCGCACGTGCCGGCGATCTGCTCGTGACCCACATCCCCCGGCGGCGGCAGGGCTGATCTCCCCGGACCGCGCCGCGGGGATATCCCGGCGGCCGCTCATCCTGGTGGTACAATACCCGCGTGCCTGATACTCTCATCCGCGCCATCGCCGCCGCCGGCGGCGTCCGGGGCGTGGCGGCGGTGACCACCGCGACGGTGGAGGAGGCGCGCCGGCGCCACCAGGCTGCGCCCACCGCCACCGCGGCGCTGGGCCGGACCCTCTCCGCCACCGCCATGTTGGGCACCGGCCTGAAGGACGGCCAGCGGATTACGCTGCGCGTCCTGGGAGACGGGCCGCTCGGCGGGATCATCGCCGACGGCACCGGGGGCGGGGAGGTCCGCGGGTATGTGGCGAACCCCGACGTGGACCTGCCGGTGACCTCGCGTCGCAAGCTCGATGTGGGCGGCGCCGTGGGGCGGGGCACGCTGCACGTCACGAAGGACCTGGGCCTGCGCTACCCCTATCACGGGAGCGTGCCGCTGCTCTCCGGGGAGATCGGGGAGGACGTGGCCCGGTATCTCGTCGTCTCCGAACAGGTCCCTTCGGTGGTAGCCCTCGGCGTCCTGGTGGATCCGGACGGGCGGGTGCGGGCCGCCGGAGGGTTCATCCTTCAGGTGCTGCCGGGCGCGGCCGCGGAGATCCCGCGGTATCTGGAAGAGCGCGTCGGGCGTCTCCCCGCGGTGACCGAACTGGTGCGCGACGGAATGGGGCCCGCCGAGATCCTCGACCTGGCCCTGGGCGATCTGCGGCCCCGGGCGCTCGGTGACGGTCCGGTGGTGTTCCGCTGCGGCTGCTCGCGGGAACGGGTGGAGGCGGTGCTGATCGCGCTGGGCCGGGCGGAGATCGAACGGTTGCTGGAGGAGCAGGGGCGGGCGGAGGTGACGTGCCGCTTCTGCGGCGACCGGTACATGCTGGGCCCGGCGGAGGTCAGCGGTCTGTTCAGCGCGCCCGCGTGACCCGACCGGCGCGCAGGCAGCTGGTGCAGACGTGCACGCGGCGCACGCGGCCCCCGATCACGCCCCGGATGCGCTGCACATTCGCGAGAAAGCGCCGCTTGCTGCGGATGTGGGAGTGGCTGAGGGAGTAGCCCGCGACGGTCCCTTTTCCACAGATCTCGCACTGTCGCGCCATGGACGAACCCCTCTCGCGCCGCGCCTCGATGCGGTGTCGCCGTCTCGCGACGGCCAAAACGCCATTCATGCTACCATGCGACCATACGCCGCGCAACGCTACGCCGCGCGCACCGTGAGAAAAGGAAAGATGGGAGGGGCGGAGAAGAGGATGCGCGGTTTGAGCGCGCGGTCGCATCCTCCTTCCGCTCCGTCCCGGCCCGCCGCCGGGTCTCCTCTGCTCGCTCCGGTGCAGTACCTGAAAGGCGTCGGCCCCGCGCGGGCGGCCGCCCTGGCGCGCCTCGGCATCGAGACCGTGGAGGATCTGCTCTTCCACGTCCCCCGCCGCCACGAGGACCGCACCCGCTTGGTCCCGCTGCGCGATCTGCTCCACGGTGAGGAGCGGACGGTCGAGGCGACGGTGGCCGCGGTCAACGAATTCCGGCCGCGGCGCGGGCTCATCGTGACGAAGGCGGCCCTGGTCGATGAGAGCGGCATCGGCTATGCGATCTGGTACAACCAGTCCTACCTGAAACAGCAGCTCCGCCGCGGGATGCGGGCGCTCTTCTTCGGACGCGCCGAGCGCCGAGGCGGGGAAATTCGCCTCACCGCCCCCGAATTCGAAGCGGTGGAGGCCGGCGACGAAGAGACCTGGCACACCGGCCGCCTGGTTCCCATCTATCCGGCCACCGAGGGGCTCTCCCAGCGCGTCCTCCGCAACCTGGTGCGCGCGACCCTCGCCGCGCACGCCGCGGAGGTGGAGGAGACGCTGCCCGAGGAGATCCGCCATCCGCGTGGGTTCCCGCCGGTGGGGGGGGCGCTCTGGGCGCTGCACTTTCCCGACACGGTGGAGGCGCAGCGGGCCGCCCGCCGCCGGCTGGCTTTCGAGGAACTCCTCATTCTGCAGCTCGGGGTGCTGCTCCGCCGCGAGCAGGGTCGCCAGGCGGCCAAGCCGATGCGCTACCGGACGGGGCCGCTGGCGGACCGGTTTCTCTCCACGCTGCCCTTCCCGCTGACCGGAGCCCAGCGCCGCGCGATCGAGGAGA
>JACQGZ010000322.1 GCA_016199305.1 Armatimonadota bacterium
CCCGGATAGACGTGCGCCTTCTCCGGGATGCCCACGCGCGCCAGCAGCTCAATGCCGACGCGCTCGGCCCGCGGCCGGGCCCACTTGCGCACCCGGATGGGGGCCAGGGTCACGTTCTGGATGGCGGTGAGGTGAGGGAAGAGGTTGAAGGACTGGAAGACCATCCCCACCTCGCTGCGCACGGCGTCCACGTTGCGCAGGTCGTCGGTGAGCTCGATGCCGTCCACGACGATGCGGCCGCGGTTGTGTCGCTCCAGCCGGTTTATGCACCGGATCATCGTGGACTTCCCTGAGCCCGAGGGTCCGGCGATCACCACCACCTCGCCGGCGCGGACCACCAGGTCGATCCCCCGCAGCACGTGCAGCCGGCCGAACCACTTGTGGACGTCTTCGAGGATGATGATCGGCTGTCCGTCGGCCGGCACAGTAGATTGGCTGGAACCCTGAGTCGTCACTTGCGTTTGAGTCTCCATTAGCAGCTTTCCCATTACATTGGCCCAGTGAACCTCAACTACCTTCTGTACCCGTGGAGACCCAAACACCTCTTCCCGGGTCCCACTCTCCCTTCGCAGAATGTTGCAGCACGGGATCAAGCCAGGTTGCCACGAGGCGATGGGCCTCTGTAAGCGCGGATGGGATCCTCACTCTCTCGGCCTCTACTCGAAAGGCCGGTCCCCAATCAGGTGGAGCAGGCCCAATCTGAGCCGGAACCGGATGAGTCCCGCGCACATCAAAGATGCTATCGATGACCTGACGGAGTCGATCCGCTTTAGGTCGCTCAGAGCGCCTTTTAGTGCCCAACGTTCGGGTGCCGCAACATTCAGTCTCGCCATGAGGCGCTCTAGAGCAGCCTGTCGGCGGACCACCATCACGGGCACACCGGCATTCCGGGCGTAGGTCCGAAGACGTTCGTCAACCGACGCCCGAAAGGCACCCGGGTCATCGAATCGACGCACTTTCCCTTGCCTCTTCGACGGATTGGGCAATCAGGCGACGTACCCTCTGAGATCGGTTTCGTGTTGCGCCCTCAAGCTCGCGAACCGTGATCACTCCCCGGCCGAGCGCCTCAGCGACGGCCTCGACAATGTGAGCAGGGTCGGTCCCGGACTCTGCAGCATCCGCTATAGTCCTGGCCGGAGCCGTCAATCTGACACCATATTGCTGAATGACTTCGCCTGGTTTGAAAGGACGTGAGGTCGTGTGGATGCGTACAGCCGGCAATCGAGGGCGGTCTCCGGAAGGCCTCCGTGCCCGCAGAACCGTCAGATCGATCCTCTGGGGTCTGACGGTTGACAATTCGTACAAGGCGAGCGCGGTCTCGTGCGAGACGACCGTCTGGCTCGATCCCGCCTTGACCCAGGCGGCGATGATGTCCTCGTGAGGCGAAGAGGGGAAGTCCCGGAACCGATAGAAACCTCGGGCTATTCGCTCGAATCGGCCCGACCGAACATGGTAGGCGACGTTCTGCTTTGTATATCCTGACGCTCTGGCTTGATCGGCGGTGAAGTACCCCGCCTGAACAGACGCAAACTGGAACAGCCGCGCGGGATTGGGATTTGCCGTTTTCCTGGGCATTCGTGCCATACTTGAAACAATGTCGAACTTTGGTCTAATCTTATTAGACCAATGAGCGACTCGCAAGAACCAGCCCCCGCGGCGCTCAAGAGCCGGGTGTGACGCGCCTTACCTACCGTTCCCCCAGCCCCAGCCGCCGCTCCAGGACCCGGCTCCCCGACGACATCGCGTAGGAGAACATGAAGTAGACGACCAGCAGGAACACGTAGACCTCGCGTTCGTCGTGCAGGTACTGCCCGATCGCCAGGAGCGAGCGGCCGGTGCCGACCAGTTCAGAGAGGCCGATGATCACGGTGAGCGAGGTGTCCTTAAAGAGGCTGATGAACTGGCCGACCAGGGCGGGGATCATGTTCTTCACCGCCTGCGGCAGCACGATGTAGCCCATCGTCTGGAGAGCGGACAAGCCCACTGCCCGCGCCGCCTCCGATTGCCCGCGGGGGACCGATTGGATGCCCGCGCGCACGATTTCGCCCACATACGCAGAGGTGAAGATCGTGAGGGCGATCATCGCCCGGACGACCCTCGCCAGCGAACCCCCTGAGACCAGCGTGACGAAGATGAAGAACCACAGCAGCACCGTGATGAGGGGGATTCCCCGGATGAACTCGATGTAGAGGGTGGCGAACCCCTTCACCACCGGGAGCCGGCTGACGCGCCCCATCCCGACGAGTACCCCCAGGGGAAAGGAGGCCGAGATGGCCACCACCCCGAGCAGCACGGTGAGGTAGAGGCCGCCGATCTGGTCCAGGCGGACGGTCCACATCAGCCAGACGACCGCGACGAGGATGCCGACCCACAGACCTACCAGCGTTCGGGGACGCACCCGCGCCCGCACGCCCAGGACCGTCAGGAGCGCCGCCACCGCGACCAGCCCTCCCGCCCAATACGCTAGGCGTGCCAGCTCCACTGGCATCAAGCCCATCAGCCAGAAGCGCGGGTTGTCGGTGACCACACTCCAGTGCGCGCGCGTCGCCCAGCGCACGATGCCCACCGACGCCAGGAGCAGCGCCGCGGCCACCCCGGCGGTGAGGATGGTATTCCACCAGCCGTCAAAGAGGTTGCGGCGCGCCCAGTCCCACGGGGTCAGCCGCTCGTCGGGGGGCAGCAGGGCTTCGACGTGGGTGGCCACGACGGGATCCCTAGGCGGCCGCCAGCCCCATGCGGGACCGGATCAGGTTGAGGATGGCGGAGATGACCAGGGAAATCACCAGATAGCCGAGGGTGACGAAGGTGAAGGCCTCCAGGGAGCGGAAGGACTGACTGCTGACGGTGTTCGCCGCAGTGAGGAATTCGGCGTACCCGATGCCAAGCGCCAGGCTGCTGTTCTTTGTCAGGTTGAGATACTGATTGCCCAGCGGGGGAATGACGATCCGCAGGGCCTGGGGCAACACGACCAACCGCAGCGCCATGCCGTAGGGGAGGCCGAGGCTGCGTGCCGCCTCCATCTGTCCCCGAGAGACCGCCAGGATTCCACCCCGGATGATCTCGGCGATGAACGAGGAGGTATACGCCGCCAGACCTACCACCAGCGCCGCGAACTCGGGGCCGAGCTGCAGCCCCCCGTCGGCCGTGAGCCGGCCGAAGCGCTCGACGACGGTGCCCCCGAAGACCAGCCCGGAGTTGGTGAGCACGATGAGATCGTCGAAGAGGCGCAGGGGCGGGCGCTGCGCCGAGCCGTCCGGCAACTGCAGGATGACCGCGAAGTACCAGAAGAACAGCTGCACGAGCAACGGCGTGTTGCGCAGAAACTCCACGTACGCCAGGGCCAGCCGGTTGACCAGCCAGTTCTTGGAGAGCCGGGCGACGCCCACCAGCACCCCCAGCGCAGTCGCCACAACGATCCCGAGGGCCGCGACCTTCAGCGTGTTGAAGAGGCCGGCGATCATGGCTTCGGCGTAGGAGTCGGTCGGCTCGTAGTCCTTGAACCGCCAGGTCTCCAGGTCGATCGTCCACGTCAGCGCCGTCAGCTCGAAGCCGGCGGGCTGGCGGAAGAATCCCCAGTTGAGCCGGATGTTCTGGCGCACGAAACTGCGCTGCAGCGTCTCACTCACGCCCCAGATGGCAACCGCGACCAACACGACGAACAGCACCTGCGCGACCACTTCCAGGACTCGCGCGTCGCGCCAGATGGGAGGCCGGGCGGCGGGATGGACGGTCATGGCGGGGCCTGAAGAAGCCGCGAGCGGCGGGCGCGGTGTGCCGCCCGCGCACCACCGCTCGCCTTCGGGCTGATTGCGTTCAACGCGCCGGCATGCGCCTTATGGCCGGAAGGGTCTGCTGCTGATCGCGCCCCCGGTCCTGGCCAGTTCGTTCCGCGTCCCGTCGCGCAGGATGGCCGTTCGCTGGCGCGGACCGAAGTAGCGATCGTAGACCTCCCCATAGTTCCCCACCAGCTGGAGCACGCGCGTCATCGCGTTCCCCTTGAACTCCATCAGGTTCTTGGCGATCGGGTCGCGCGCCGTGATCTCGCTGAGGCGGGCGGGGTTCCTGGCGATCGCCTGCGTGACGCCGAGCTCCTCTGCCAGGACCATCCCGTAGACCGTGTAGTCGACCACGTCCGCCCACTTCGAGTCGTTTTCCTGATAGAACGGCGCCAGCGGCTCATCGCTGAACTCCCTGCCCACCAGCTTGAAGTCTGCCGGGTTCGGCGCTGTCGCCCGGAAGGCGGTCAGCTGGCTGGCGTCCGTCGTCCAGACGTCGCAGCGTCCGGTGACCAGCCCGTTGAACGCCTCCCCCGGCTGCGCGAAGGTAACGAGCGTGAACCTGAAGTTCCGCAGGCGCATCTGGTCGGTGATGTTGCGCTCGCTGGTCGTCCCGGTCTGCGTGCAGATGCGGGCGCCGTTGAGGTCGTCCAGCCCGTTGATCCGGGAGTCTGACTTCACCAGCAGCCGCTGCCCGTCGAAGAAGGTGACCGGCCCGAAGTCTATCTGGTCGTCGCGGCCGATCGTCACCGTCGTCGTGCGGAACACCACATCCACGGATCCGGCGAGGACGGCGGGGATCCGGCTCGCCGACGTCAGGTTCACGAACTCCACCGAAGGGACGTCGATGAACGCCGCCACCGCCCGGCAGAAGTCTGCGTCAAACCCGATCATCCGTCCCGAGACCGGGTCGGGAAAACTGAAGCCCACCGTGGTCCCGGACACGCCACAGATCAGCTGCCCGCGGGCCCGCACGGCATCCAGGCGCGACCGTGGCGGCTGAGCCTGGCTGACGTAGGCGGCCAGCCCCACCGCCAGCACCACCGCCAGCGCCAATCCCAAAACCTTCCGCATGCTGCACCCCCTCGAAGCGAATATGCCGGCCCAACAACCGGGCCCGATGCCACCGCAAACCCTCGAATCACGTGGTGCTATCTAATTTGCCGGAGGCGCGGCGCTTCCTTCAGGAGGGCGAGATCCTGTGGGCAGCCGGGCAGTCTCCTACCGGTAGGTCCGGATGTCCTGGATCGCCTGGGCGGCCCGGCCGCGGAAGAGGAGGGCGATCAAAACCCCCCCGGCGAACCCGCCGATGTGCGCCCACCAGGCCACGCCGCCTCCCGCCCCGCCGATGGAGAGAGCCCCCTGGACGAACTGGATGAGGATCCAGAAGCCCAGCACGTAGATGGCCGGCAGCGCCACAAACCGGACAAAGTAGAACATGAAGATGACGGTGTCCACGCGGGCCCGGGGGAAGAAGACCAGATACGCGCCCATCACGCCGGCGATCGCCCCGCTCGCCCCGATCAGCGGCACCTGGGAGGCGGGATCAATGAAGATCTGGCCGAGGTGGCCGGCCAGCCCCACGACCAGGTAGAAGAGGATGAACCCGAGCCGGCCGAAGACGTCCTCCACATTGTTGCCGAAGATCCATAGATAGAGCATGTTGCCGATCAGGTGCAGCCAGGAGCCGTGCATGAACATCGAGGAGAAGAGGGTCGCATAGATCGGCTCCGGGCCCGCCGGCGGGAGGTCCTCGCCCCTGGTGATCTCATAGGGGATCATGCCGAAGGACTCGACGAAGGACTCCAGCCGGGGCTGAGAGAGGCTGTTCTCGTACAGGAAGGCCAGCACGTTGATCAGGATCAGAAGGAAAACGATGACGGGCGTGGTTCGGCCCGGCAGGTGGTCGCGGAGGGGGATCACGTGCGGAGGATTCGGGCGCCGCGCCGCCGGCTCCTCCGACGCCCGGACGAAGCCCTCGGGGCCCGAGGGTGGGGAACCCGTCAATGATCCAGGCCGGAAAGTCCCCAGGTGCCGCCTCGAGATCATAATGGTGGAAGGGAACGTGCCCTCGAGGGAGGGTCGAAATGGCGCGCTACCGGTACCTGATTGTCGGAGGGGGCATGACCGCGGACGCCGCCATTCGCGGCATCCGGGAGGTCGATGCCGGCGGATCCATCGGGCTGATCGGGAGTGAGCCCCACCCGCCCTACAATCGCCCACCGCTGTCGAAGGGACTCTGGAAAGGCAAATCCGTCGAGACGATCTGGCGGAAGACGCAGAAACTCGACGCCGATCTGCACCTGGGCCGCACCGTCGGGAGCCTGGACGCCACGCAAAAACGCGTTCAGGACGATCGGGGCGCCGACTACACCTTTGAGAAACTCCTGCTCGCCACCGGGGGCACCCCCCGACGGCTCTCCTTCGGCGGAGATCGGATCATCTATTACCGGACGTTCGACGACTACCAGGCGCTGCGCGGGCTCACCGAGCGCGGCCAGCGGTTTGCCGTCATCGGCGCCGGCTTCATCGGCTCCGAGATCGCCGCGGCGCTGGCGATGAACAAGAAGGATGCCGTCATGCTGCTGCGCGCGCCGGGCATCGGGACGCGGACTTTCCCGGACGGGCTCTCCAGGTACCTCAGCGCCTACTACCGGGACCAGGGCGTCGAGGTGCTGGAGGGGGAGGTCGCCGCAGGACTGGAGCCGGCCGGCGAGCTGGTCATGCTTTCAACCCAAAGCGGAAAGCAGTTTCGAGTGGACGGCGTCGTCGCGGGGGTCGGGATCGAACCGAACACGGTCCTCGCCCGCTCGGTGGGCCTGACGGTGCAGGACGGGATCGTCGTCGATGAGTTTCTGCGCACGAGCCACCCGGACATCTACGCCGCAGGCGACGTGGCCCAATTCTACAACCCCGTGCTGGATCAGACGCTCCGCGTCGAACACGAAGACAACGCCAACACGATGGGCAAGGCGGCCGGACGCAACATGGCCGGAGCCAGCGATCCGTATCACCATCTCCCCTACTTCTATTCAGACCTCTTCGATTTGGGATATGAAGCGGTGGGGGATACCGATCCTCGGTTGCAGGCCGTGGAGGACTGGCAGGAACCCTACCACAAGGGCGTGGTCTATTACATGAAGGACCGCCGGGTCAGAGGGGTGCTCCTCTGGAACGTCTGGGACCAGGTGGACAACGCCCGGACGTTGATCGCGGAGCCGGGACCGTTCAACCCGGGCGACCTCAGGGGCCGCCTCCCCGCCTGAACCTACCCCTTGTAGGTGAGCACCCGCCCCCAGGTGCTCTTCGTCCCCCAGATGCCGGAGCGCAGGCACTCCAGCTGCACGATCTGGCTGTGGTCGACGAAGAGGTTGACTTCCACCCCGTAGTTCTTGATGTACCAGGCGAAAACCTCAGGATCGGCGGCCTCGAACATCACGCGCTCGAGCCCCAGGGCGCCGACGAACGTCGTGACGACGTCGGTCCGCCGGGTCTGCACATTCTCGGTGATGCCTTCCGACTCCACCATGATCATGTAGGCGCCCGCCTCCAGGAGACGCCGCGCCTGCGCGATAGCGTAGTCCGGATCGCGCGTCCCCTCCGCCGCCAGTTCCGCCGCGGCGGTCGCCCCTCCCGCGCCGTACTGGATCCCCACCTCTGGCTTCGCCTTCAACCCGGCCTTCTGCACCCGCTCCACCAGCCGCAGCCAGTCGTCCGTCGGAATCGTGATGAATCCGGTCGACAGTTCGATGATGTCGAAGCCCAGCGCCCGACATTCCTCGATGTAGCGGCGCACCGCCTCGGCTCCCTGCGTCACCACATACACGATAACCCCCCCGGTGGAGACGAGCACGTCGTGGGCGTGGCAGAGGTCGATGAGGTCCCGGA
>JACQGZ010000326.1 GCA_016199305.1 Armatimonadota bacterium
ACTTCCCGCCGGGAACGAGCAAGTGGAACAAGATCGAACACCGCCTGTTCTCGCACATCGCGATGAACTGGCGCGGGAAACCCCTGGTGAGTCTGGTGGCCATCGTGAGCCTGATCGGATCCACGAGAACCGACGCCGGGCTCAGAGTGAGGTCAGAAATCGATCGCGGCAAGTATCCGATGGGCGTCGTGGTCACCGACCAGCAAATGGCACGCATCAAGCTGGTCCCACATTCCTTCCATGGCGACTGGAACTACACGGTTCGTCCGAACCGGCGGAAACACGTTTAACTCACTTATTTCGTTACGAACTCTTAGGCAGATAACAGATGTAGGCAGATAACAGAGCATGACTACGACTTGTATTGTGCGGAAGCTAGATCACGATGACGCCGAAGCTTGGGCAACACTTCGGCGAGAGGCATTAGAGGCTCATCCCCTGGCTTTTGGTGCCTCCGTTCCCGATGACGCCAAGGTATTGGTTGAGTTTATTCGTACGAGACTCGCGTCAAGTGATGAATCTGTCGTTTTCGGAGCGTTTAGCGACGTCTCACTCGTCGGTGTGGTCGGAATAGCTCGATACTCAGGCAAGAAAGAGCGGCACAAGGCGTTGATCTGGGGAATGTATGTCGCCGCCGGGAATCGACGCCATGGCATAGGTGAGATATTGTTGCACACAGCAATCCAACAAGCTCGGTCATGGCAGGGTATTGAGCAAGTGCATCTTGCTGTTAGCGAAGTCGCAAGTGATGCGAGAAGATTGTACGAAAGAAACGAGTTTAAAGAGTGGGGGCGCGAACCGCGCGCTTTATGCTGGGAGGGGCGTTGTGCCGACGAAACGCACATGATTTTAGACTTGCGCCAATCCCGGTGAACTGCCTAACACGAGTTTGCAGCCGACGCGCTTCGGCGCGCTGTCCACGCCTCAGCATCCCCTCGCTCGCAAAAGACGCTCGCTCGGCCCGGCTGAAACTCAGATCCGTTAGGCGGCTGAGCGTACGGCTGAGCGTGGCTTTAGCGATGAGGGATCGCCAGCGTTGAAGCGAGGGCAACTATGAAACGCCACCCTCTTGACATCCTCCAAGATTACTTCCCAGCCGGGACTGCGGAAGGAGAGCAGCACATCCTGCCTCAGGTCTTCGTGTACTGGGACGAGTACACAGAGCTGATGACGCCCGCGCCCCACAGTCCCCGCCTGCTGGTCGGCAAAGAGGGCACGGGAAAGACTGGGGTCATCGGCTTCTACAGGTCGCTACTCGAGAGAGCTGGTGTCCCGACGAAGGCCTCATGGGTATGGGCCGCTAGGCACGTTTCGAGGAACCTCTGTATCTCGTACTGGCCAACGTTTACATTGTGTCGGTTCTCGCCGGTTCGGTCATCGTGCGCTTTGTCGTCCAGCCCTTGAGAGTCGATGTTCCGGACAGACCGGGCCTCCTGGGCGCCGGGGCGTATATTGGGATGGTGGAACGGCTTCTGTTGACCACGCTCGTGGCGGCGGGTCAGTTCGGGGCGGTTGGATTCGTCCTGGCTGCGAAGTCGATCGCGCGCTACAAGCAGATGGACGAGGTTTCCGGGTTTGCTGAGTACTATCTGGTCGGAACGCTGACGAGTTCGACCATTGCCGTGCTAGCCGGCCTTCTCATCAAGGCCATCATCCGCCAGCTCTGAACGATCGCTGTGCACCCCTATCAACTGATACTGAAGAAGCGTGACGGCGGCGAGCTGTCGCCCGAGGAGATCGAGGCGCTCCTCGGCGCCTACCTGCGCGAGGAGATCGCCGACTACCAGATGAGCGCCTTCCTGATGGCGGTCTTCTTCCGCGGCATGAGCCCGCGGGAGACCGCGGCGCTGACGATGGCGATGGTGCGCTCGGGGGAGACGCTGGACCTGGAGGCCCTCGGCGGCGTCCCGGTGGACAAACACAGCACCGGCGGGGTGGGGGACAAGACCTCCCTGGTGCTGATCCCGCTGGTGGCGGCGGCGGGCGCGCGGGTGGCCAAACTCTCCGGCCGCGGCCTGGGGCACACCGGGGGGACGATCGACAAGCTGGAATCCATCCCCGGCTTTCGCACCGACCTCTCCCGCGAGCGGATGCTCGATCAGGTGCGGCGCATCGGCTGCGCGCTGGCCGGGCAGACCGCCGACCTGGTGCCGGCAGACAAGCGCCTCTACGCCCTGCGGGATGTCACCGCCACCGTCGAATCCATCCCGCTGATCGCCGCCAGCATCATGAGCAAGAAGATCGCCGGGGGCGCGCGAGGGATCGTCCTCGATGTCAAGACCGGCAGCGGCGCGTTCATGAAGACGCTAGAGGACGCCCGGGACCTGGCAGAGGCGATGGTGGCCATCGGCCACGAGGTCGGCCGGCGCACGGTGGCGGTGATCAGCGACATGGACCAGCCGCTCGGCCGCACCGTGGGCAACGCGGTGGAGGTGGAGGAGGCGATCGCCACGCTCCAGGGGAGGGGACCACAGGATCTCACCGAGCTGTGCGTGGCGCTGGGGTCTCACATGCTGGTCCTGGCCGGATCGGAGGCCTCCAGGGATGCCGCCGAGGAGCGGCTGCGCCGGGCCCTGGAGGACGGCCTGGCGCTGGAGCGGTTGCGAAAGATGATCGCGGCCCAGGGAGGTGATGTCCGTGTCGTCGACGATCCCGGCCTCCTGCCGCAGGCCCGCCACGTGCTCCCGGTTGCGGCGGCCCGCGGGGGCGTCGTCGCGGGGATCGATGCCGAGGCGATCGGCCTGGCGGCGATGAGCCTCGGCGCCGGCCGGGCGCGGAAGGAGGACCGCATCGATCCCGCGGTCGGCATCCGCCTGGAACGCAAGGTGGGAGAGAAGGTGGGAGCGGGTGAGCCGCTGGCCAGTGTGCTGGCCCACGATGAGGCCAGGGGCGCAGAGGCCGTCCGCCGCGTGCGGGAGGCCTACCGCCTCGCTCGATCGGCCCCGACGCCGCGGCCCCTGATTCACGCCGTGCTCGGGGACGCCGCCTGAGGTGTCTGCCCGCCTGGTGATCCCTCGCCCGTCGCTGGTGGTGCTCTGCGGGCCCGCCGGCAGCGGAAAATCCACCTTCGCGCGCCGCCACTTCCCCGCGACGGCGATTGTCTCGTCGGATCGCTGCCGGGCGATGATCGGGGACGACGAGGCCAACATCCGCGTCTCCCCGCAGGCCTTTGAGCTCTTCCACTTCATCATCGAGCTGAGGCTGCGCGATCGGCGCCTCACCGTGGCCGACAGCACGGCGCTGCGGGCGGAGGCCCGCCGCGACCTGGAGGGGATCGCCAAACGTTACGGCGTCCCCGCCGTCCTCATCGTCTTCAACGTCTCGGAGGCGCGCGCGCTGGCCCACAACACTCGACGGAAGCGGCGGGTGGCCCGTCCCGTGATCGAGCAGCAGTGGGAACGGTTGCAGGAGGCGTTGCAGACGGTGCATGAGGAGGGCTTCGACCGGGTCTATATCCTCGGCGAGGATGAGGTCGGGGGTGCGACGATCGAACTGACTCCCGCCGCGGGGGCACGAGCGGCGACGCGCCCCCCTTGGAAGAGGCCCCCTAGAGACGGCCGGGGGTGACGTGCCGGCTAGCGGGGACGCGCGCGACCGTCCGGCGCCCGCCCTGGGGCACGGCGGCGCAGGCCGTGCAGGAGATGACTCGACCGCAGCACGCGCCGCTCGGGGATCCGTGATCCCGGTTTGAGCCGGGCCGCCACCTCTTCCCTGTCGTAATCTCGCCGGCGCGCCTCGCTGAGCAGATCGAGGAAGAAGCCGTGGGCCGCTTCGAGCGAGCGGAACCCTTCCCGCGGCTGTCCGGCGACGGAGGCATACCGGAGCTTGAGCCCGCGCGACGCGGGCGATTCCGAGTCGGCGTACCCCTCCAGGTAGAGTTTGAAATGGCCACGCCCGGTTCGGGCGATGACCAGGCAGAATGGTCCTCTCATGGATCGTCGAAACTCCTGCGGCTCGCATCACCCTTCGACCCGCAGGCGCCCGCCTCCTGTCCGGCGAATCGACCGGACGCGGGAGGTGGACCGGATGACGATCCGGCGGGTGGGCGTGGTCGGATGCGGGCTGATGGGGTCCGGAATCGCCGAGGTCTGCGCGCGGGCCGGGTATGAGGTGGTGGTGCGCGAGGTCAGCCGCGTGCTGCTCGATGGCGGGCTGGCCCGCATCGACGCCTCCCTGCGGCGGGGAGTGGAGCGCGGGAAGATCGAGGAGGCCGCGGCGCGTCGGGCCCGGGAGGCCATTCGCGGAACCATCACCCTGGCCGACCTGGCCGAGAGCGACCTGGTGATTGAGGCGGTCATCGAGAAGATGGCGGAGAAGCAGGCCGTCTTCCGCGAACTGGACGGCCTCTGCCCGCCGGGGACGATCTTTGCCTCGAACACCTCCTCGCTGTCCATCACGGAGCTGGCAGCGGTCACGACGCGGGCCGACCGTGTGGTCGGCATGCACTTCTTCAACCCCGTGCCGGTGATGACGCTGGTGGAACTCGTGCGGGGGCTGCAGACCTCGGAAGAGACGCTGGAGGCGGCCAGAGGGTTGGCGGTCTCAGTGGGCAAGACCGTGGTGGTCGCCAAAGACTACCCCGGCTTCATCGTCAACCTGCTGCTGGTGCCCTATCTGCTCGACGCGGTGCGGGCGCTCGAACTGGGCGTGGCCTCGAAGGAAGACATCGACACGGCGATCACCCTGGGGCTCAACCACCCGATGGGGCCGCTGACCCTGTTGGATTTTGTCGGGCTGGATACCACCTACTACATCGCCGAGGCGATGTACGCGGAGTTCCGCGATGCCCGGTACGCCCCGCCGCCGCTGCTCAAGCAGATGGTGCTGGCCGGGCGGCTGGGGCGGAAGAGCGGGCGGGGCTTCTACGAGTACGGGCGGAGCTAACCCGCCGCCGCCCCTTTGCGGCGCCGCCGGCCGCCGCGCACGGCGCTGGCGAGATCCTCGGCCAGGACCAGGATGCCGCGCTGCCGCCCGCCGCCGCCGCGTCCGATCAACGCGTAGGGGACGTTGTGATTGCGCAGCCAGTTCAGCATCCGGGTGACGTCCCCTTCATTCTTCGGGTCCAGCCCCGCCTTGGACATGAGCTCGGCGAGGCCGACAATCTGCCCCCACGTTTCGTTCATGACTCCACCTCCCGGATGTCGTTAAGTCTCGTAATCGAAGGGTTATCCGTGCTCTGGAGCCTCTCCTGCGCCCTTTTACGATAGCACGTCTGGCACCAGTGATGCCTCTCCCAGCCTGAAAACGGCCGGGGTGAGGGGGAATCTGGCCCCGGCGTAGGCGGCGGCGGCCTCCCCGGCGAGGCGGGCGGCGCCGTCGCGGCCGGCGATCAACAGCAGGTGCTCGTGGGGGATGGCGGCCACGGCCGGTTCCAGGTCCGGCGGGGTGACCAGGTCGGGGACGAGAATCCGGGTGGCCTCAAAGCCATCCAGGCTCTCGTAGATCGTTCGCGGCCCGCCGAGCTCCTCCAGGAGATGGACCGTCCGCCGTCTGAGATTTGCCAGGGCGAGGCGATGCAAGTCCTCCGCGGACAGCTCCCATGTCCTGAGCATCCCGTCCGTCACGTAGGTGATCTGATGAAACCCCTCGATCGCATAGATGACGGCCAGCTCCTCGGCGAATGGCTGGGCGGCCAGTTGCAGGGCCGGCGGGTAGCGGCGGTAGAGCGCCACGAACGCCGCCGGTTTGATCAGCGGGAGGAGGTGGCCGCGGACGCGCTGCAGCGGCGGCGGCTGGGGCGGGGGCAGGGCGGCGCGGATCTCGTCGACGAGAC
>JACQGZ010000327.1 GCA_016199305.1 Armatimonadota bacterium
AGGCGGGTCGCCCCCTGCGCCGGGTCGTAGAGACGGGAGAGCAGCCGCCCGACCGTCGTCTTGCCACTGCCGGTGCGGCCCAGCAGGCCGAGGATGCGTCCGGACTCCAGCCTGAAAGAAAGGTCAGCCAGCACGGGCTCATCCGGCTCGTAGCCGAACGTCACGTTCCGGAACTCCACGCCCAGGGCGCCGGGCGGGAGGGTGGCGCCGGGCTGTTCGGGCGCCGGCCGGAGCGCGAACAGGTCGCTGATACGGGAGGCGCTCGCGCTGGCCCGCTGCAGCTCCTGCATCTGCCGGGTGATCTGCTCCAGGGGCCGGCGCAGCATCTCCGTGTAGTGAAAGAACAGGTAGACGGTCCCGATCGTGATCGCTCCCCCCCGCAGCAGGTACGCGCCGAAGCCGAAGGCCAGGGCGTTGCCCAGCGCCACCAGGGCGACCGTCGTCGCCCACATCAGGTGGCCAAGGAACCAGGCCCGACGGCTCGTCTGCAGCTGGTGGCGCATGATCTGCGTGAGGCGCCGGAGCACGTAGGGGACGGCGCCGCTGGAGCGGATGTCCTCGGTGCCCGCCAGCCGCTCCTCCAGGAAGCCCAGGAGCACCGCGCCGGCCTGCCGCGCCTCCTTCCAATGCGGGACGGCGACTTCGAGCAGGCGGCGCAGCGCGACCAGGGCGACGACCGTGAAGAGCGTGTAGGCCAGGCCGACCCGCCAGTCCTCCCGGGAGAGCAGGACCAGGATGCCCGCGAGCAGCAGGACATTGCCGGCGATGCGGATGACCAGCTGGGAGAGGAAGGCGGACAGCTGGGTGACGTCGCCGTCCACCCGTTCCACCAGTTCCCCCGGTGAGCGCGCGGTGTGAAACGCCATGTCCAGGCGGAGGACGTGCAGCGCCAGGTCCGCCCGCAGGGAGTTTGTGGCGGCCCAGCTGAGCCGCTCGCTGGCGTACACGGAGAGGGCGCCCGTCACCTGGGCGGTCAGGACGACCGCCAGGAAGAGCAGCGCCACCTCGACCAGCGGTCCCGGCGCCGCCCTCTGGACGCGGTCGATGAAGTGCCGCACCACCTGCGGCGCGGCGAGTTGCAGGGCGATGCTGCCCAACAGCAGGACGCTCAGGAAGACGACCCCGCGCCAATGCGGCCGCAGGTAGGTGGCGAGGAGATCGCGCTGGGTTTTCCACGATGATGCCATACGGCCTCCAACCGTCCGTGGCGGCCGCCGCAAACGGGAGCGGCCGCGGGAGCACCCCGCGGCCGCCAGACGCACAACGGCCACGGGACCCGTACGCCCCGTGGCCGCTCCTTTATCGGGAGAGGTTAGGCTTCAGGAATCACGAGGCGCACTATGGGCGGGTCTGGCTGAGCGCTCGCAGGCGCATGATCGGTGTGCGCCTCCTTCCTCCGTTGGAGTCACTGTAGGACTAGCACAACAGGAAGTGGCTCGTCAACAAGGCACCCTCGCTCCGGCTCATTCGAACACGCCGTCCCGGGGATGTGCCCATCCCGACCGGGATCGGGGCAAGGGACCGATCGGCCGAAGCGGAAGCGGAACGTCAAGCTCCGCTGCTTGGAACTTTCTGGCTGCCTTTCTTACAAAGGAGGCGCATTCGGCGCGGGGTTTCCGCGGTTTTGCTGCTGGTTCCCGTGGCTTTTCCGCGCCAAGACGTCGAGGGAGGTCAGTATCAGGCGCACGCCGCGCCGCGGCAGGGGACGGCTTCGCGCCAGAAAAGCCCAAGAGGCCTCTCGCTGAGCATCGGCGAGTTGCGACAGGAATGTCTAAGCGGGTCGACGTTTGGGCAAGTCCTCATCGAAGCCAAGGACGCACCTCCGATAACGGCACACCCGGGGAAACCCGGGGCCGCAAAGTCACGGGCCTGCAGCGCTTGCGCCATGGCCGCCGGACTGCCGAAGAGGACATCGGCACCGGCGGCTATGTGGTTCTGAGACGACCTCAGACCCGCACGTGCGCGACTCAGGCTGGGGTGAGGAGAGATGACGAGATGAAGATGAAAAAGAACAAGATGAAGGTGATCATCTATACCTCGACGCACCGGATCGAGGGCACGTACCATGCCATCCCGGGCGGACGGGTCCTGGACGACTTGAACGCGCGGAAAGAATTCATCCCGGTGACCCAGGCCACGGTCGCGGAGTTTGGCGATGAAAATGGCGTCTCCATGGAATGCGAACTCTGCGCCGTGAGCAAGAGCAGCATCACGCTGTTCGTCCCCAGACAGCCCGAAGAGGTGGCCGAGGGCCCGAAGGTCTGGGTCCTCGGAGGGGATCAACTGCAATCACGCGATCCGGACAAGGTCGGACAGGCCGCGGTCCAGGAGGACCTTGACGGCGCCGTAGTGTTGGGCGCGGGAAGGACTCTGGCGAGTTCGAAAACCGCCGGCCCATCTGGTCAGAGTCGACCGGAATGACCCAATTCCGGGTGGCGGGTGTTGGCGGGGGCCACTCCGATAGGTGGACACGATGAGAATGCTGAGCGGTGAGGAACTCGAACAGGCTGCGCTCCGCTACCGGCAAGAAGGGAAATGGGCGGAGGCATTCTGGCTGTATGTCCAGGCGGCCGAGCTCGTCGAGGCGGCGGACACCCACGGTGAGGCGAGGCTGTGGAACAGCGCGGGATTCTGTGCGCTGAAGATCTTTGATGCTGATCGGGCGGGGCTGTGCTTCCGGCGCGCGCTCGACCAGCTGCCGCCGGATGTCTCCGACCGGCCGACCAAGCAGGTTCGCCTCTACGCCAATCTGGCCGCCGCCTATTATGAGGGGTCCAGAATCCGCGAAGCCTGGGAGGCCGGGCAACAGGCGCTCCTGCTGGCCGGGGAGGTGGCCGATCCTCGCGTCATCGCACAAGCGGTCTACAACCTGGGACTGACCTGCCGGTACCTGGGCCGCTTGGAGGATGCCCTCGACTGCTTCCGCCAGGCGAGAGCACGCCACCTGGAGATCCAGGAGAGGTCGGCGGCTGCGGACGCCCTGCATAACCTCGGCTGGGTGCACCTGGACCGGCTCGAACTCGACCAGGGAGCGGCGGTCCTGCAAGAGGCCCGCGGGGAGAAACAGGACCTCGGAGAGCTGACCACGCGGGTTGACGTGGAGCTGGCCAGGCTGGCCCTCCTCCGCGGGAACTGGATCGACGCCCTCGCGAAGGCCACCTACGTCCTAGACACCGCGGGCTCCCTCACGGATCCTGTCACGACGCTGCACAGCCTGCTGGTCGCCGCGGAAGCGGCGCGGCACAGTTCGGTGCAGAAGGCGCTCGGGTACGTCGAGGAGGCCGTGGGTCTGGCCCAGACCTTGGGGCGTCCACCGGTGCTGCTCGATCTCCTTCCGCTGCTTGGCCGTCTGCGGGTGGAAGCCGGTCTGTCCCTTTCGGAGGCGGAATCATCGCTTTCTCAAGAGTTGTACAGGCGGAGGACGGGGCTTGAAGCGTTCCGCCCGCTCAAAACGGCTCCTAGCCGAACGGAGGAGGGGACATGAGACAGATACGATTGGCGCTGGTGATCGGGGCGACGGTTGCCCTACTCGCCTTGCTGGCCACGCCGGCCATGGCGGACCACGACATGCCGCCATCGTCGGACACCGGACTCAGCGTGGCGGCGCAGGGTGCGGAGGTCAAGTCCCCCACGGGGGAAGCCAACCAGTCGCCTACGGGCGCGGCCCACAACGGGCCGGCCGACCCCATCATCGGGGACCTGCCCTAACGATGAGCTGACGCGTTGGGACACCGCATCACGGAGGTGGCGCGTGCGTAGCGCTTTAGCAGTACTGGCGTTGGCCAGCGTGCTCTTGCTCGCTGCGGGTGCTCCGGCACTCGCCGGCGACGACCTGTATCCCGGCGATGCCCCGCCCGCCGATGCGCGGTCGGGTCTTCCCGGGGGAGGGAGCCCGGCGTGCGACCACACGAAGGTCTGTAACGATGGAACGGTCTCCGCCGGCGCCGCCGATCCTGGCCAGGGATACAACCCGCCGGGCAATGGCACCAGCAAGTAAGGCCGAGGAC
>JACQGZ010000328.1 GCA_016199305.1 Armatimonadota bacterium
ACTACGCGTGGAACAAGGGCGCCGTCCTGGTCTGCGCCGCGGGGAACAGCGGCACCACCGCGGCGACCTACCCCGCCTTCTACACCAATTGCCTCGCCGTGGCCGCCAGCGACCCGAACGACGCCCGGCCCTCCTGGTCCACCTACGGATCGTGGGTGGAGGTGGCCGCTCCGGGCCTGGGGATCCTCTCCACGATGCAGGACACCTTCGAGTGGTGCTCCCTCTGTTGGCTCTATGGCTACTTTGAGGGATACGACACGCTGTCCGGGACCTCGATGGCCACGTCCGTCGTTTCCGGCCTGGCCGCACTCGTTTGGGCGAGCGGAAAGTGCGGCACCAACGCCTGTGTGCGCAGCCGGATCGAGAACAACACCGATCCGGTGCCAGGCGGCTACGTCTCGAAGGGACGGGTGAACTTTTTCAAGGCCTTGAACGCGCCGTAGCGTTCCGACCCACCCTTCCACAGCGCGGGAGAGCGGGGATGCGAGTGCCCGCTCTCCTCTGGCTTCCCCGGCCCCGGGAGGAGTGTGACATAGGTCATAGAAGGTCCTCCCGCGCAGGTTCACAGTTGGAGAGGTTGGCCCCATGCCGGGACCGTCTGACACCGCCGAACGCGTCGCCAGGGTAGCCGAGGTCCAGGCCGCCGGCCGTCTGGTCGTCCAGGCGCGGGGCCACGCGCTGGTCCTCTTCGTGGTGGGGGACCGCATCTTCGCCCTCGACAACCGCTGTCCCCATATGGGTTTCCCGCTGCACCGCGGGACCCTCCACGACGGCATCCTGACCTGCCACTGGCACCACGCCCGGTTCGACCTGGCCAGCGGGGGCACGTTCGACCGCTGGGCGGACGATGTGCGGACCTTCCCCGTCCAGATCCAGGATGGCGACGTGTGGGTGGACTTGGCGCCGCGGCTGGACCCCCGGGCGCATCAACGTGACCGCTTGCGCGAGGGGCTGGAATACGACATCTCCCTGGTCATTGCCAAGGCGGTCATCGCCCTGCTGGATGCCGGCGAGACGCCGGATGAACCCTTCCGCATCGGACTGGAGTTCGGCGCCTGGCACCGGCGGAATGGGTGGGGCCGCGGCCAGACAATCCTGGCGTGCATGCGCAACCTGCTGCCGCACCTCCGGGCCGAGGACCGGCCGCGGGCCCTCTACCACGGCCTGTCGGCCGTCGCGGAGGACTGCGCCGGCGCCCCGCCGCGCTTTGCCGTCCGCCCGTTGCCCGTCGTCTCGGTGACGCCGGAGTCGCTCAAGCAGTGGTATCGACAGTTCATCGAGGTGCGCGACAGCGAAGGGGCGGAGCGATGCATCGTCTCCGCAGTGCGGGCCGGTCTCGATCACCGGCAGATGGCGGACATGCTCTTCGCCGCCGCCACGGATCACCGGTACGTGGAAACGGGACACGTCCTCGACTTCATCAACAAGGCGCTGGAGGCCCTCGACGCCGCAGGCTGGCCGTATGCCGAACCCGTCCTGGTGAGCCTCGTCCAGGCATGCGCCTCGGGCGATCGGATGGAAGAGTCCAACGCCTGGCGTCATCCCATCGACTTGGTCGAGATCCTCGGGGACGCTTTTGAGGAACTCTCCCCGGCGGTCGAGGCGGGCCGCGCACTGCGGGGGCAGTGGGCCGGGCGCGATATCCTGCTGGACATCCTGTTCGGTGAGGATCCGCACGCGATCGTGGCGGGGTTGCTGCAGGCGCTGCGGGAGGGCGCCGCGGAAGACGACGTGGCCGGGGCCGTCGCCTACGCCGCGGCCCTGCGGATCGCCCGCTTCCATACGAGCAACGAGTTTCCGGACTGGGACACCGCCCTGCATACGTTCACCTTCGCCAATGCCGTCCAGCAAGGCTTGCGGCGCGCTCCGTCGGTCGAACTCCTGCGCGGCGTCTTCGACGCGGCGATGAGCGTCTACCTCGACCGGTTCCTCAACGTCCCGCCGGTGCCGCTGCCCGAGCCGGACGACCGGCCGGGGGACGACCTCGAGGGCCTGTTGAACGACCTGCCCGCGCTTCTGGACCGCCAGCAGCAGGTCTACGAAGGCGGCGCCCTGGTGGCGCGGTACCTCTATGGCGGTGGCGCTCCCGACCGCGTGCTGGCGGCCCTGAGCGGGATGCTGCTGCGTGAGGACCGCAACTTCCACACCATCCAGGCGGTGGAGACGGCGGTCCGCCAGTTCACGCTGCTGCGCGGCCGGCCGGAGGCTCCCCACTTCCTGGTCGCGGCGGCGCGCTATCTGGCCGCCCACGCCCCGACCATGCGGGCGCAGGGGCAGACCTATCAGATCGCCCACCGGCTGCACCGCGGCGAACGCCTCTACGCCGAGCCGGAGCGGGTCCTGGCCACCGTGCTCTTCGCCGACATCGTGGAGTCCACGGCCAAAGCGGCGGCCGTGGGAGACCAGCGCTGGGCGGATCTCCTCCGAAACTACCGAGCGGTGGTCCGCGCCGAACTGGCCCGCTATCAGGGCCGCGAGGTCGACGCCGCCGGCGACGGCTTCCTGGCGACCTTCGACGG
>JACQGZ010000301.1 GCA_016199305.1 Armatimonadota bacterium
CCCAGGTCGAGAGCGCCGAGGCGCGCTACCGGCAGGCGGTGGCGCAACGCGACAGCCTGCGGGCGGGCCCGCGGCCGGAGGCGGTCGCGGCCGCCGAGGAGCAGGCACAGCAGGCCGAGGCCGCGCACCGGGCCGCCCTGGCCAACGTCCGCCAGGCGGAGACGGCGGCCGCCGCCGCCCGATCACATGCGCAGGGCGCTCGCGCCGCCGCCGCCGCCGCCCGGGCCCGAGTGGGCCGCGCGCAACTGCGGGCGCCCTTCGCCGGGGTCATCACCAGGATCTACCTGCAAGCCGGCGCCGCGGTCGCTCCGGCCATCCCCGTCCTCACCCTGACCTCCTCCACCGGGTGGGTCACCGCCGAGGTGGATGAGGCGGACATCGGACAGGTGCGACGCGGGCAGGTCGCGCGCATCACCGCGGACGCCTATCCGGGCCGCGCCTTCACCGGGCGCGTCACCAGCATCGCCCGGCAGGTGGAGGTCCGACTGGGCACGCGCGTGGTGCGGGTGCGGATCGACCTGGACCAGGGCGGCGGGATGCGGGCGGGCACCAGCGTCGACGTGGAACTGGTGCGCCAGCGCATTCCCGACGTGCTGCTGGCCCCGGCCGAGGCCGTGTACACCGCGCCGGCGAACGGCGTGCCGTTCGTCTACCTGGTCGAAGGGACGACGCTGCGGCGCCGTGAGGTCCGCGTCGGCGCGAGCAGCGACCGGGAGAGCATCATCGTCAGCGGCCTCCGTGAGGGTGATGTGATCGCGGTGGCCGACCCCGAACTCCTCCGTGACGGGCTGAAGGTCCGGATCCGCGCGGTGCGATGAGGCCGGAGGCCGCACGCCGGGAGGGGGCCGCGGTGACGCCCGTGGTGGCGCTGCGGGAGGTCACCAAGGTCTATCGGATGGGGCGCGTCGATGTCCCGGCCCTCCGGGGCGTGAGCCTGGAGATCACGCCGGGAGCATATGTGGCCATCATGGGGCCGTCCGGGTCGGGCAAGTCCACGCTGATGAACCTGATCGGCTGCCTCGACCGGCCCACCTCTGGGACCTATCTGCTGGACGGGCAGGACGTCAGCCGGATGACCGACGACTCGTTCGCCGACGTGCGCAACCGCCGCATCGGGTTCGTCTTCCAGACCTTCAACCTCCTGGCGCGCATGAGCGCCCTCCGCAATGTCGAACTGCCGCTGCTCTATGGCGGCGTCCCGCGGCTGGAGCGGCGGGGCCGCGCGCTGGCCGCCCTGGAACAGGTGGGGCTGGCCGGGCGGATCGCGCACGGCCCGCAGGAACTCTCCGGCGGCGAACAGCAGCGGGTGGCCATCGCGCGGGCGCTGGTGGCCGACCCCGCCATCGTCCTGGCCGATGAGCCCACCGGCAATCTGGACAGCCGCTCCGGCGAGGAGATCCTGGCCATCTTTCAAGACCTCAACGCGCGCGGGATCACCCTGGCCATGGTGACGCACGACCGGCACGTCGCAGAGCACGGCCGCCGCATCCTCTCCCTGCGCGACGGCCTGCTGGTCGGCGACGAGGTCGTGCCCCAGCCGATCCGGGCGCGCCAAGTCCTGGCCGGCTGAAGGGAGGCTTACCCTCACCTCCATGGACATCCTGGAAGCCTTCGCCGTCGCCACCGAGGCGCTGCGGGCGCACAAACTGCGCTCCTTCCTCACCATGCTCGGCGTGATCATCGGTGTGGCGGCGGTGATCGCGCTGGTTTCGGTGGGCCAGACCGTCCGCAGCAGCGTGGTGGGGGAATTCGCCGAACTGGGGCCCGACCTGCTGTGGGTCTTCCCCGGCAAGGCCAAAGAAGGCACTCCGGTCTCCACCCAGGAGGGCCGCCTCACCCTCACCTACGACGACGCCCGGGCGATCAGCCGAGGGGCGGGGTCGGTGAGCGACGTCACACCTTTTCTGCAGACCTCCATCGCGGTGGCCGCGGCCGGGGAGAAGACGACGACCACGGTGATCGGCACGACCCCGAATCTGCTGACGGTGCGCAGCCTCCGCCTCCAGGTCGGCCGCTTCCTCCAGCAGGGGGATCTGGCCGGCCGCAAACGCGTGGCGGTGATCGGGCAGACGCTGGC
>JACQGZ010000302.1 GCA_016199305.1 Armatimonadota bacterium
CCGGAGGCGACCAGCAACAGCCCCTCGCCCCGGACCTCGAGCGCTACTCCCGGCAGGCTGAGCCGCTGGCCGTGACGGCCCGCCGCGGCCAGCCGGAGCGCTTCCTCTATATGGACGAACCGGAGGCGGCGGATGTTCCCGCCGGCCTGCGCCACTGCCCGGCGAATCAGCCGCCGCCGGACGGCCTCCGGGTGCTCGAGCAGGCGGTCCGGGTGCAGCGCCACGCCGCCCCGCATCGGTGCGATCACCGCCGCCTCGGCCCTCTCGGCCAGCGCTTCCAGGGCCGCGTCATCGGCGGCGAGGGCGTCCGCGGCCTGCTTGAGCCTCTTCTGTACATCGGGGATATACCCTGCAAGGGCCGGAATCAAGTCGTGGCGGATGCGATTGCGGAGGTGCCGGAGGTCCTGGTTGGACGGGTCGTCCCGCCAGGGCAGGCCGCGCCGCACCAGATAGCCCCGGAGCTCACGGCGCCAGAGGTCGAGCAGCGGACGGATCACCGCCCCCTGCCCCAACGGACGGCGGGGCCACATCCCGGCGGGGCGCCCGCCGCGCGTCAGGCGCAACAGCAGGGTCTCGGCCTGATCGTCCGCGGTATGTCCCACCGCGACCGTGCGCGCGCCGTGGCGTTCGGCCGTCCGGCGGAGAAAGGCATACCGCACCTCGCGGGCGGCCGCCTCCACCGAGAGGTGGTGGGCCCGGGCGAATTGCCGCACATCGGCCGTCTCCACGTCCAGGGGCAGCCCCCACGCGTCGGCGAGGGCGGTGACGAAGCGAGCGTCATCCCCCGCCTCGGGCCGCAGCCCGTGGTTCAGATGGGCGACCCGCAAGCGCAGCGACCAGCGGGGGACGAGATCGCGGAGGCACGCCAGCAGGGCGACCGAGTCCGCCCCGCCTGAGACCGCCACGACGACGTCGGCGCCCGCCCGGAGGAGGTGGTGTCGGCGCACAAAGGGCTCGACGGTATCCAGCAGATCCGTGTCCCGCAAAGCAAAAGAGCCCCCTTCGAGGCCCGGATGGTGGCGGCGGGGAGACTCGAACTCCCGACTCCGCGGGTATGAGCCGCGTGCTCTCACCAGCTGAGCTACACCGCCACTGCCGCCATTATAGCGCGCGGGCGGTCAGGGGGACAGACGGCAGCCTATGGTCTGATCCGGAACGGCAGCGGGGGCGTGGTGATCCCGCCCGGGGCATCCGCGGCGCGGCCCAGGAAGATCCCGACGATCTCGTACTCCCCCGGCGCGGCGCGCCGCCCTTGCAGGTCCTGCTGCCCCCAGGTAGCCTTGAAGGTGAGCGACTCTCCTGAGCGCAGCGTCACCTCCTGGATCACCTGCGCAAAGGCCTTGTCATCGGACCAGCGCCACACGAGCGCACCCCCGCGCCGGATGAGCACATCGAACCGCTGAGCCGAGGTGAACTGGATGCGCCCCGGCCCATCCCCCTCGTGGCGGAGCGTGAGGGACGCCTCCACCGGCTCGCCGGGGACGTAGGCCGCTTTGCTCAGACTCAACTCCAGGCGCAATTTCCCGGTCGCCTGATGAACCGTCGGGGAGGCCGTCGCCGTCGCCACCAGCGCGGCAATGAGCAACCAGAGCAGCGGAACAGGCACCGCACATCACCTCGAGTGATCGTCTTCCACCTCATATTACGTGACGGCGGGGGTCCGGGTTCCTGGTGATGCCGGATCGCCTGGAGGTCATCGCCAGGGTGGTCGCCGTGGATGCGGGAGGGCGCATCCTGCTGACTCAGCGGGCCGGGCGCGATTACTGGGTGCCGCCCGGCGGGCACGTCGATCCGGGCGAGAGCCTCCCCGAGGCCGCCCGGAGAGAGGTCCGTGAAGAGGCGCGCCTCGAGGTCGAGATCGGACACCTCCTCTATGTCTGGGAACTCGTCGCGCCGGACCGCCACCGCGTGGAAGTCTGTTTTCGGGCCAGGCTGGCGGCGCCCCCTCTCGGCGCAGAGGCGACCGCAGAAGACCTGGGCCCGGCCGGCGGACTGCGTCACCGGCGTCTCTTCCCTCCAGACGCGCTCCCCTCCCTGCCTCTCTACCCGGCGGCCCTGGCGACGCCGGGTCTGCTGGCGCGGCTGCGATCCGCCGACAGCGGGTCCTCCCTCAGCCGTGATCCCTACCTGGGACGGGAAGGAGCGCACCTCTCGCTGCCCCACCGGGTGAATGTGCGGGTCATCCTCGCACAGGAGGAACGGGTGCTCCTGGTCAGCGATGACCGCCAGGAGTTCTGGGTCCTCCCCGGCGGTCTGGTGGGGCCCGGCGAAACGCTCGAGGCCGCGGCCGTCCGGGAGGTCGAGGAGGAGACGGGGCTCCGCGCGAGGGCGCAGCGGCTGCTGTACCTGCGAGAGTTCGTGGATGAGGCCCTCGGAGCGCACGGGATCGAGTGCTACTTTCTGGGGCGAGCCGGCGGCGGGGCCCTGCGCATGGGCGCCGATCCCGATTTTCGTGACCCCTCGACCGCGCGCGGGACCGTGACACGGGCCCGCTGGTGGCCGCGCGAGCGGCTGGACCAGATCACCGTGTACCCCGAGGCCCTCCGCCAGCGGGTGTGGGCAGACCTGGCGCGGGGTGGTGCCGACCTCTTTCTCGGACTCGTGCGGTTGGCCTGACCCGCGGCGCGGAGGTCTACTTGATCCCGGCGCGGGGGGCCTCGTAGCGGATCTTCCCCGCGCTGATCTCCTCCAAGGCGATCGTCACCGGATTGCCGGTGTCGACGTCCACCATCGGCAGGGCGCCCTCCTTCAGTTGCCGCGCCCGTTTGGCGGCGACGACGACGAGGGCGTACTTGTTGTCCACGCGGTCCAGCAAGGCTTCGAGCGGCGGCTTGATCACTGCACACACTCCACAACGCTATTCGTGGGGATCGCCACGGAAGATGCGATGGTCTTACTACGGGAGGTATTCTAACAGGCGGCCGGCGCGTGTTCAACGCCCGCGCCGCGCCGGCCCGGCCCGCGCTCAGCGCACGCCGACGGGTCGCGCCCGTCCCAGCAGCTGGTCGAACTCCTCCAGGTTGGTGGCCCGCGCCGCCGCCTCTTCGTAGATTACCAGACCATCCTCGACCAGCCGGCGCAGGGCCTGGTTGAGCGTCTGCATCCCGTCCCGAGACCCCGACTGAATCACCGAGGGGATCTGAAAGCCCTTGCCCTCGCGCACCAAGTTGCGCACCGCGGGGGTCATCTTCAGCACCTCCAGCGCGGCGACGCGCCCGTTCCCATCGCGGCGCGGCAGCAGCGTCTGCGACAGTACCCCCACCAGGGAGAGCGACAGTTGGATGCGCACCTGCTCCTGCTGGTGGGGCGGGAAGACGTCCACGATCCGTTCCACCGCCTGCGCCGCCCCCTGGGTGTGCAGCGTGGCGAAGACCAGGTGACCGGTCTCCGCGGCGGTGATGGCGGTTCCGATCGTCTCCAGGTCGCGCATCTCGCCAATCAGGATGACGTCGGGGTCCTGCCGCAGGACGTGGCGGAGGGCGTGGGCAAAGGAGTGGGTGTCCGAACCGACCTCGCGCTGGTCGATGATGCTCTTGACGTCATAGTGCAGGTACTCGATCGGATCCTCGACCGTGACGATGTGGCAGGAGCGGTGGTGGTTGATGTGGTTGATCAGAGCGGCCAGCGTGGTGGACTTCCCGCTCCCGGTGGGGCCGGTGACGAGCAGCAGGCCCCGGGGAAGTTCGGCGAAGCGTTCCACGCCGGGGGGCAGCCCCAGTTCGGTCACCGTCGGGATGGTCATGGGGATGGCCCGGATGGCCGCGCCGATGGCCCCCCGCTGCTGAAAGACGTTGACGCGGAAACGGGAGAGGCCGGGAACGCTGTAGCCGAAGTCCAGTTCCAGTTCCCCGCGGAACGTATCGCGCTGCTCGTCCGTGAGCATGGACTCGATCAGCGACTGCAGTTCGGCGGCCTCGAACGGGGGCGCGCTAAGCGCCACGAGCGCGCCGTCGACGCGCAGGATGGGCGGGTTCTTCACTTTCAGGTGCAGGTCTGAGGCCTTGCGTTCGATGACCGTCTTCAGGAGCGCAGTGATGTCCATGAGGCCTCCGTCACAGGCCAGCCAGAGGCGCGCGGGATGCCGGGGAAGGGTCTCTGGTCTGGGGCAATCGTTCCCCGTTATGCCCGCGGGTTACCCGTCCTAGACCGCCGCCCGCTGCGTGCCGGCCCGTGAGGGCCTGCGGCGCCGCCGAGGGACCGTGGTACACTGGTCGCCGTGCCGCCCCGCGTCCACCTGCTCGGCCTTACCGGCGCCGCGATGATCCTCTCGATCATGGTGGCGCAGCCGGTGTTGCCGCTTTACCTGCAGGACCGCGGGCTGCCTCCCGTCGAGGTGGGTCTGATCGTCGGCCTGCTGTCGTTTGCGCTCATCCTGACGGAACTCGGCGCCATGGCGGTGAGCCGGCGGGTCGGCCGGCGGCGGACGATGATCCTGGGGTCACTCGGCGGCGCCGCGGCGCAGGCGTGGTTCACCTTTGCCGCGACGCGGCCGGAATGGTATCTCAGCCGCCTGCTCTTCGGCGCCTTCCGTGGAATGCTCTGGCCCGTTCTCTTTGCCGAGGTGTCGGATGCGGCGCCGGAGGGACGGCACGGGCGCGCCTTCTCTCTCTTCTGGCTTTACTTCGGGATCGGGCTGCTGGCGGGGCCGCTGATCGGCGGGTGGCTCGGCGACGCGCGCGGTCTGCGCGCCTCCCTCTTCCTCTCGGCCGCGCTGGCGCTGGGTCCGGTGGGATTTGCGGCCGCCTTCAGCGCGCAGCGGGACGCGCCCATTCCGCTGCTCGCCGCCTTCGGGAGGCTCCTGCGTCAGCGGGAGGTCGTCGCCGTCTGGGGGCTGAACGCGATCGGCACCACCGTCTTCGGGCTGTACCTCACCTTCCTGCCCCTCTACGCGGCGAGCCGGAGCCTGACGGCCGCGCAGATCGGTCTCATTTTCACGGTGGGCTCGGCCGCCTTCACGGCGGCCCAGCTTCCGGCGGGGCGCCTCCTCGAGCGCATCGCCCCGGCCGCCCTGCTGATCCCGGCCTTCCTGGTGCGCGGCCTCGCCACGGCCGCCGTACCGTTCGTCGGAACGTTCGCCGGGCTGGCGGGGCTCAATGGCGCCGCGAGCATCATCGGGGCGGTCATCCCTCCCGTGCTGTCGTCTCGCCTGGCCGGTGTCGCCCGGGGGCACGCGGTCGTGGTGATGGGCGGGTTCAATGCGGCGGCCGACGTCGGCTTCTTCCTCGGACCGGCGATCGGCGGCATCGCCGCCAGTTACGGGCTGGCCTGGCCCTTCCTCCTCGCGCTGCCGCTGGCCGCGGCCGGCGTCATCCTCAACCGGGTGGCCTTTGCCAGCAGCGGGCCATCAGGCCCCCTTCCGCCGGACTCCGCGCAGCGGTTGGCCGGCATCGCCGGGTCCGGCGCCGAAGGATGAGACCGCCCTCGCCTCGCCGCTCCGCCTAGCCGAACCACCGCTGCAGGCGCTCCCGCTCGAAGGCCACCTTAGCCGCCAGGTGCTCCGGCGCCGGCTTGAGGACGGTGATGTCGGGCGGATCGGCGAGGAAGGCGCCGTCGATCATCGAGGCCTGCCCCTCGCCCAGCTCGATGAAGCAATACCCGCGTCCGTCGAAGCGGGCGTCGGATTCGCGCCCCGCCACGATCGCCGCAATGTTTCGGGCGACGACCTCCGCCTGCCGCTCGGCGAAGACGCCGGCTTTGGGGAGGGTCGTGCCGCCGGGCATGGGAATCTCGGTGACGTCGCCGATGGCAAAGACGCCGGCGGCGGCGGTTGCCAGCGTCCCCGGATCGGGCCGCACCCACTCGCCGCCGCTGGCCAGTCCGCTCTCCTTGATCACCGCCGGCGGGCGGTGCGCGGGGACGAAGATCACCAGGTCGCCCGGGATCGTCGAGCCGTCCGCCAGCACGACCTGTCGCGCCTCCACCCGCGCCACGGTGGATTTCGGGCGGAACCCGATCTGCCGCAGGGTCATCGTCCCTTCGACGCGGGCGCACGCGGCCGGCCCGGCCACCGGCAGCGACATCGGCTGGGGGGTCAGCACCTCGATCTCCACGGAGTCGCGGCGCCCCCTGCGGCGGAGCAGGTCGTCGATCAGGAAGGCAGCCTCATAGGGTGCGGGCGGACATTTGTAGGGCAGGCCGGCGATGGCGATGACGATCCGTCCGCGCGTGAAGGCCGCCAACTTCGGGCCCAGGGCCTCGGCGTCGTCGGCCGTATACAGGTTCGCCGCGCCCTCCACGCCGCCCGGAACCAGGTCGGGGCGGGGCTGCGCCCCCAGGGCCACGATCAGGTAGTCGTAGGCCAGCCGGTCGCCGTCCACCGCCACCTGCCGGGCGGCGAGATCGATCGCCTCGACCTGTCCCTGGCGGAACGGGATGGCGCCCCCGGCGATCCGGACGCGGTCGCGCGTGCCCTCCGTCCGGCTTCCGCGGCCGTCGAGCATCCAGAGTTTCCGCAGCCCCATCAGGAAGGTGGGAGACGCATCGACCACGAGCAGATCGACGCGGTCGCCGGCCAGGCGGTGCAGTTCGTGGGCCGCCGTCAGCCCGCCGAATCCGCCGCCCAGAATGAGGATGCGCGCCGGGGCCATCACCCGCCGTCCTCCCGCGGCGAGCCGCCGTGTCTCATCGCGCCATTCCCGCAGGCATGGGAGCCGCCGGCGCGTCGATGCGCCCCGCCACCGGCCTGCCGGCGAGCCGGCGCGCCGCCCACCAGGCGGCTCGGCCGGTCGGAGATCCCATCAGGGCAGAGCCAGCGATGATCGCCGCGATCTCAACCGGGCTCCAGCCGCTCCCCAGGACCGCGTTGGCGGCAGGATAGAACAGGAAGGTGAAGAGGGCCGTGTAGAGGACACCCCACCGCGCCAGTGTCTCGGGATTGTCCAGCCCTTCGGGCCGGCGCAAGGCGAGCAGATCGAGCAGGGCGGCGCCGGCGAAGGCCGGGAGGGCCAGCAGCCACGGAGGCATCGGAGGCGGCGGTGGGCTGGCGGGCCCCGGGGCTCGGGTAATAAAGATCAACAGCGGAGTGATGATGCCCGCGATCGCGGTGACGGTCCCCGGGCGGCGCAGGAGGGACAGCGTCATCAACCGCAGACCCACCAGCAGGAAGGTGATAAGCAGCGGGCCGGCCACGCCGCCGACGCGGTAGAATCCCGTCGGCTCCAGCGGGATGATCACGAAGGTGGCGAACCCGATGACGCTGGCGGCCTGGACCACCATCCACCAGTACAGCCGTCCCGCGCCGTCCTCGCGGGCCATCGTGGCGAGCAGACCGAGCCCACCGGCGATCGCGCTCAGCAGCCCCGTCAGGTGCGGCGGACTCCAGATCGAGAGGACGCTGGTGGGAAGCTCTTCGCCGAAGGTGCGGTGCCAGAGGTCGTCGACCGGGGCGGCCAGGAGGGTGAGCGCGACGGCCACCGCCAAAACGCGGTAGCCGGGGGCGAGCGCGCGCCTCTCTCCTCGATCGCGCCCCCAGCGCGCCGCCAGCGCGCCCGTCATGACCGCCACGCCCGCATAGACCACCACGTGGGGCGGGATCCAGAAGGAGTGGCGGCCGAACGTGCCGTGCCACCACCCGTCGAAGTAGAGGCCGAGCAGCAGCAGGAGGGTGGCGCCCACAGCGATGCGGTGGATGAGGTCGCGAGAGAGCCGTCGAAAGCTCTGAGAGGTCATAGCCGATCCATTTCAATTGTACGCCCGGAGGCGTCTGTGCTGAAGCGGGAGGCCGACCATGGACGAGTCGGGAAGCGCGCAGTGCGAGCTGGTCGTCGTGTTTCTCATCACCGAGGACGTGGACGGGCTGATGCCATTCTATCGAGACATCGTCGGGCTGCGTCTCACCCGCCACGACCCGGGGCACTCTGCCTGGTTTGACAGCGGGCCCGTCCGCCTGGCGATCCACCAAGCGGAGGGCATTGCCCTTACCAGACCCGCCGGTGCCGAGAGCTACGTTTACTTCCGCGATCCGGAGGGCCGCCTCCTGGGATTCCATCAACCGGCCTAGCCCAACGCCGTTCGGCGCTGCCTTTCACAGGCGTCGTTCACTGAGTACCTCATACGGCCGGGTTCGGTAAATGCGATATGTGACCGTCCCATCGCGTGCGAGTGCGTCTCGCAACCTGGCCTGCTGGGCGGGCACGGTGACCATCTGCAGCGCCTCCTCGCTAGAAAACCAACCGGCGTCCTGGACCTCCGCACCGGGATGCACTTCCATGTCGAGAGGCGTGCACAGAAAAGTGAAGACCACCTTCTCGTGCTTCGCCTGGACGTTTGAGGAGACGCTGACCAGCTTGCCCACCTCCGCCCGGACACCAGCTTCCTCATCGATCTCGCGCTGCAGGGCTGTGATGAGATCCTCTCCCAACTCGACCTGACCGCCGGGGGGCTCCCAGTCAGCCCGTTCGGTCTTTACAAGGAGGATTCGCTCGTCGGCGGCCACAATGCCGACCACGGCGATGATATGGATCGGAGCGACATCCATGGCGGGGCGACGTTACATGTCGAGCGAAACGGAGGGACTGGTGGGCAGGGAAGGACTCGAACCTCCGTAGGCCGCAAGGGCCACCTGATCTACAGTCAGGTGCAATTGCCGCTCTGCCACCTGCCCACTGCAAACACTCGTTCGGGCGCCCTTGGCGGGCGACGCTCAACCAAGCATACCTCATTGTAAAGGCTTGGGGCCCAGATTTCAGCACTCTGGTCGCAATGAATCGAGGGGGAGGCTCTCACCTCCCCCTCGACATCCACTCCCGGCGGCGACCTACTCTCCCACGGCGTCTCCACCGCAGTACCATCGGCCCTGGAGGGCTTAACTGCCGTGTTCGGAATGGGAACGGGTGTGGCCCCTCCGGCATTGCCGCCGGGAA
This sequence comes from Armatimonadota bacterium, assembly GCA_016199305.1. GTDB lineage: Bacteria > Sysuimicrobiota > Sysuimicrobiia > Sysuimicrobiales > Humicultoraceae > JACQGZ01. Next base: position 8,862 of record JACQGZ010000302.1, read on the forward strand.
TCATACACAGGGAAGACA